>JAJFIM010000409.1 GCA_021774995.1 Alphaproteobacteria bacterium
ATAATGATTCCAGACAGGGGACAGCTCATGGCTTTGCCGCACAACATGAGATGGAAGTCTTCGAAGTGCGCGGCTCATACGATTTTAGCAAGGAATTGACGGAATTTGCGAATGTCGATGTGTTTCTAACCGCATCTTACCGCAGATATGATTCATTGCTTAAGGAGAACTTCCTATCCGGCTTTGTTGTGCTTGATCGTCTTGATCTGTCGGTGGGCAGCTTCGGCAATGATGTTTTTGATACGCCGTTTACCATCGAACCGGGTGGCGTTACATGCGGCTTTGCTGTTGTGGTGACCTGTAACGCGCCCTGGGACAGCCAGTTTGATTCATTGTGGACAGATACAGGCGCCGCGATTGTTACCGATATTAAACTTTGGGAAAATCTGGGCATTCTGTTTAACGGCCGTTATGACCAGTATCATTTCGAAGCGATTGATAGAGGAACAATCACGTTTGGCGCTCCTCTTGGCACTTTTGAACAGGACAACAAAGGGGCGTTCTCATATTCGGTCAGCGGCAGCTATAACTATAATGGGATTGTTCCTTACATCACCTATGCTAACGGTAAGGCTCCCTTGACGAATTCAGCCGGCGGCGTGAGTCCGGGAACGATCGTTAGCAATGACGGCGCTCTGGCTGATTCTGAGCTTTGGGAGGCGGGCATTAAATTTGATCTGCTGGATGGTAATTTGTTCGGTTCGCTTGCGATCTATACTCAAGAACGCTCCGAGTTGGATATTGTAGGAAGTCGCAGTGTGGAGGAATCCCGGGGCTTTGAGGCTGAAGTCAGTTGGGTAGCGACGCCGAACTGGGCCGTCACCGGATCAGCAACAGTGGCCGACTTCGAAATCAAGGATCCCGATCCATTGAATTGCCCCGGTGGTGTGTTCTTCGGTGCAGGCGGAGGGGAGTTTGTGAACGTTGCACCAACGGACCCTGTATTCTTCGGCGGCTTCCCCAGCACAAGTGGCTTTGGCGGCATCTTCCGGGCGCTCAACGCCTCTTGCCTGCCTGAACTGGCCGACGGTTATGACAAGGAAGGTATTCCGGAGCAGGTTTATTCTCTCTTTGTAACCTACACATCGGATGAGACTGACTACGGCACATTCGGTGGAACTTTCGGCGGCACTTATGTTTCCGAGACCGGCACTCTGCCTGTGGCCGATGCCGTACGCTTCCCGGATTACACCGTGTTCCGGCTCGCGGCTTTTGCTGAATACAAAAACTTCAGCATGATAGGCACGATCGAAAATCTTTTCGATAAGCGCTATTTCATCTCCTCGCAGGATACTTTCCAAAACGTATCAGTGCATCCCGGCACCGGACGCATTTGGACCTTGCAGGGCAAGTTAAGTTTCTAACGGCAAAGACGCCGCTAAACTTGAATAAAGGGGGACGGCTTTTATTGAGGCCGTCCCTTTTTCTATCAACGTAAGTATGAAATACTTTGGTCATCCCATGGCTTGACCACGGGATCCAGAAAATAACTGACAGCCCGCTCGACCCCGCGATCAGGCCTGTCCCGGGCTTGAACCGGGATCGCGGGGTGACAGAGGAAGATCTTTCAAACTGGGGTGTTCTCATGACATCTGAAGGAACAAACGCGTGACCCGTCAAACCGTTGATACGCTTATCGTTGGCGCCAAAATAATTACCATGGATGAGAAGCGCCGGATCCTGATGGATGGGGTGATGGCGGTTAAAGGGGGCAAAATTGTTGCCGTGGGGCCGCGCCGCGATCTGGAAGATGCGTTTGAAGCAACCGAGACGATAGATGGCCGCCGGTTTGTCGTCACGCCGGGTTTCATCAATGGACATGTTCACATCACCGGAGATGCGCTAACCAGGGGCTATCTGCCGGATGATCTTGAATGCAGCTTTGAAGAAAAATTGAACAAATGGGTGATCCCGCGTTATCACGCTCATACGCGGCAAGATGAGGGATTGTCGGCGCAATTTACAGCTGTGGAAATGCTGCGCTCCGGCACGACGTGTTTTGTGGAGGCGGGCACCATCCGCTATATGGATGAAGTGGTCGAAGGCTTGCAGAGCACAGGCATACGCGGCCGTGTCGGGATCTGGGTTGAGGGGACGGCTTATCGCCGGGAAGATGATCAGGCGCACTTAAATCGGCAAGCGATTGACAAGCTTGAGGCTGAAATTATTCAGTTTCCTGCGGGAGACGATCAGTTGATCTTCGCCTGGCCTTTGCTGGTGGGGCACTCGACCAACACGGATGAGGTTTGGCGCGCGGCGAAATCCATAGCCGACGCCAAGGGTCTCGGGATTTCGGCCCATATGAGCCCCTACAAAGCGGACCCGGATTGGTTCTTGGAAAAATATGGGCGCCGCCCCATTGAGCACCTGGCGGACATTGGCGTGCTGGGAGAAAATGTGTCGCTCACTCATGTCGCCCATATTGACGCGCATGAACAGGATTTGCTGGCCCAAACGGGAACCAATGTGACGCTCTGTCCTTTGGCGTCGCTTAAAGGGGCGTTTGGCATGGGCGCCGTCGGGCGCTTTCCCGAGATGGCCGCAGCCGGAATCAATATAATGCTGGGCACTGATGGATATGATCAGGATATCATGCGCCTGACCGGCTTAATGTCGGCGATGCACAAAGACGCGCGTCATGACATCAAAATATTTCCAGCTACGGAAGTGCTGGAAATGGTCACGCTGAATGGCGCAAAGGCTTTGGGAATGGCTGACGAAATCGGCTCATTGGAAGTAGGCAAGAGAGCCGATTTTGTTTGTCACGATACGGATCGTCCCGAATGGCGCCCGCTTCTCAATGTGGTGAATCAACTTATCTGGGCGGCGGATGGACGCAGCGTTCACAGCGTTTGGGTGGACGGGGCGCGCGTAGTCGACAATTACCATTCAACCTTGATCGACGAGGAAGAACTTTGCGCCAAAGCGCAAAGCGCAGGAGAAGCGATCATGAAGCGCACGGGCCTGCCGCCACTCTCGCCTTGGCCAGTCATTGAGTGATAAAGGTTTGCGGGGGGGGGCGGCCTATTTGGGTGGATCGGCGCCGATCTGTTTGAAATAGGTGAGG
>JAJFIM010000410.1 GCA_021774995.1 Alphaproteobacteria bacterium
TTCTCATATTGGCGTATTCCGATTCCTCCACCCCGTCGGTGAGCAGAATAAACGTTGTTTTGATGCTATCGCTGCAATCGGCGACTTGGGTCATGTTTTCCAAAAACCCAACAATGTTGGTGTTGGGCTGACCTTTGATAATGCCGCGATCAATCAATGTCGGAATATTCGAAATCAAAGTCTCCACGCCATTCGCTACTTTTTCAGGCCGGTTGCGCGCGGACACAATCTCGTTAAAACGCAGCGTATTAGAATTTGAATCATATGCGCCGAAAGTACGCACCCAAACTTCCGAGCGGGGCGCCAAGTTTTTGATTTGAGCGGAAACGCGCTGCGCCAGTTTTGCGGCGTACATTTTATCATCCACCAGCGGATTGCTCGTCGAAAGATCTAAGCCAATCACGATCCGCTCTGGCGCCGTCATAGAATCTGCTGATTGTTCTTTCGCGCTCAGTTTTTCCGAAAACGCCATATAGCCTGTGGTCGCAATGGCGAAGGTGATGATCAGTGCTGATAAAGTTCTCATAAACATTAGTCCCATCCTCTCATTTTAATATTTTGTCTTGAGGGTATTATTTTTGATGCCCGGTCTTTACGCCGCGTCGTTTTGACGAGGTACGGCGGTGAGGACATTATTGGCGGCGGGTTGCTGCCCGGCTTTTCTCTGCATGTTCTGGGCAATCGCCTTAAAGCGCGTAAGTTCATCCAGCTCGTTCGCCCGCTTTTTCCGCTTGGTGAAATCGAGAGATTTCACAAAGTTCTGAACATTGTGTTCGGCCACCTGCAAGGAAAGCGCGCCAATCCCGGTCACGACCAGAAAAACCAGACCCGGCACCAGCATCCACAAAATTGGGCGGGCGTCTTCCATGAAGTAGCCAAATTCAATAAAACTTGACGTGCGGGTTTCAGTTTCCACCGGCGCGACGATAGCGGGCAGCTCTGGCTCAGCTAATCCCATGGCCACCAAAGCGTCATTCATCGAAGGAACGTCTTCTTCAGTAGACGCCATAATGCGCTCCGGGTCTGCCGGCATGGAAATATTGGCGTTCATAAACCCGAACCCCGTAATCATGATGGCCGTCAGAGCGAAAAACACCGTGATATAAGCTGTGCGCCCAAAATTAGGTAATTTATTCAGGAAAAAATGGAACGCGGCCGTGGCAAAAATCACCTGTGCGGATTTTGAAATAACGCTGCTCGACAGGCTGGAGGGCACTTCCATAAACTCATTGGCTAAAATACGCGTCCAGAATTCGTTCATGATCTGATAGTCAACGAACAACGCTCCCGCCGTCACCATCAGTCCGATCAGCGCAGCGCCTAAGTAAAGCCATGAAAAATGGAAATATCGTTCGCTTTGATCAAGATTTTGAGAAATCTTGATGAGGCCATCCTGGCCTTCCGCTTCAGGACTGGACATCATTGCAACAAGATCATTGCCCTGCGCAGTCTCGCCTGTCAGTTTTTCAAATTCGGCGTCTTGAGCTTTTTTAGCAATTTTTTGGCTGCCCTTAGGCCCCCAGGACGGGTGATCCAGTTCAGTCACCAGACGTTGGCGCAGCGAAACGATTTTTCGGTCGATGAACCGAACAAAATCGCTAGCCGTCAGAATTGACCCAACATCTTCTTCCTCGATGCCAGTCTGTTTGGCTAAAGCATGTTGTAGTTTTTGCAAACGCTCAAACCCGAACGTCTCCTCCAGAATATCTTTCTTTTTGAAAGGATTTGAAAATTCCATGTTAAGCCCCGTGCTCTTGATTGATGTCCACTTTTGGATCTTTAAGAAAGTTCCGAAGAGAAAATACTGAACACGCGCCCCCCCGAATCTTTCGGTATGGTTAAAGAATGAGCGCCAAATCGGGACGAGTTAGGCCCGCAAAGAGGAATTCTAAAGGCAGGCAAGGTTATTTTGCGGCAAAGATGGCGGACTTGGGGCAAATGTGGCTGGCGCGCCACAATTATGGCGCTGGATTTTAAGCTTGCGCCTTCGCCACCAACGCCGCGACATCAGCCATGATCGGGGTCAATTGAAAATCCTTGGGGGTATAGACTTTCGAGACGCCCATTTGTTTCAATGTCCGCGCATCATCCGCCGGGATAATGCCGCCGACGATCACCGGGATATGCCCCAAGCCCGCCGCCCGCATGCGCCCCATAACGTCGCGCACAAGCGGCGCGTGAGAGCCTGACAGAATCGATAATCCCACCACATGCGCAGCCTCGCGCTTAGCGGCGTCGACGATCTGCTCCGGGTTAAGGCGGATGCCGTCGTAATGCACCTCCATGCCGCACTCGGCGGCGCGCACCGCGATCTGCTCCGCGCCATTGGAATGTCCGTCAAGGCCGGGTTTTCCCACCAGCATCGTCAAGCGCCGGCCAAGTTTCGCCGATAATTCATCAACAGACCGGCGCACGTTGGCGATGTCTTCTTCGCCCTCCACCAGAACCCGCATCGCACCGCTCTTGACGCCCGTAGGCGCGCGGTATTCGCCAAAAACCTCGCGCAGGGCTTGCGCCCATTCGCCCGTCGCGACCCCGGCTTTCGCCGCGGCAATTGAGGGGGGCATGATGTTGTCGCCATTTGCCGCGGCCGCCTTTAACGCCGCCAACGCCTTGTCCGCAGCGGCTTGGTCGCGGGCTTTGCGCCACGCTTTGAGCGCTGCGATTTGCGCATCTTCCACATCGTCGCCAACGCTCATCACCGCATCCCCGCCCGCAGACCCCAGGGGAGAGCG
>JAJFIM010000042.1 GCA_021774995.1 Alphaproteobacteria bacterium
GCGCGGCAAAGGTCCCAAACAGCCCTATTACATCACGCGTGAGGGCGGCGGCCTCTTCGCCATGGCGGGCATCTGGGAGCCGTGGATGAACGCGGAAGGGAGCGAATTGGAATCCATGGCGATCATCACGGCGCCCGCCAACAAGGCCTTGTCCTATATCCATGACCGTATGCCGGTGATTGTCCCTGCGGATGATTTTGAGTCCTGGCTTGATGCGGATGAGCGTACGACAAACGCGGCGCTCAGTCTGTTGAAAACGCCGCCGGACAGTTTGTTGCACGCCATTCCCGTGAGCACGCGGGTGAACAGAACGAGCCACAACGATCCATCCGTCATCGAACCATTGACCCGCAAGGGTGATCAGGATTTGTTTTCTTGACGTTCAGGCGCGGAAGCGGCGGCAAAATATTTCGCGATGCGGTCTGACAGGGCGCTGGTTTTTTCCGGGCTGGCGTCGAAGGCGACGCAGATCAGATCCCCCTCAATGCGCCGGACCGCGCCGCGCATGAAACCGATTTGTGGGATGGAAAGGGCCATGGCGTCTCCCGGCGCGGCGATGATATCCGCTTTGAGCTTTGCGCCCCCGGCCGATACATCCAGCACTGTGCAACTTACGTCAGCGCCTGAGGCGATATAACGGCCGGTCACTCTTGTGTGGTAGCGGCGGCTGCGCCTGAGGTTTTCCAAAGTATTTTGCCGGGTTTTTGCCATAATGCCTTCAATGTGCCCCAGTTTTCGTTGAAAAAGGGTTCACGAAATGCGGCAATTTGGCTTTGGGCGCTGTTTTGCGGGCGCGCGCTATACTTTTGCGTCCCGGCTTGATACCCCTATTTCTTAGCAGTTAAGGAGACTCAACAATGGGATTGACGGTATCTGGCGCCGATGCCCCTTCCGGGTATGAAGCGCATCCCGACCACAAATTAGACATCGCCTTAGCCGGGGCGGCCATCCAGGTCATTCTTAATGGCGAGGTCATCGCGTCGAGTGACCGGGCGCTGCGCATGACGGAATCGCGGCGCGCGCCGCTTTATTATTTTCCGCGCGATTGCGTGAATATGAGCTTTCTTGAAAAAACCGATCTGCAAACCACATGCCCCTTCAAAGGGGCGGCCTCTTATTGGACCGTGAAGGTCGGCGACCGGAGGGAAGTCGATGCGGCCTGGTCATATGAAGACCCTTTGCGCCAAGTGGCGGGAATTCAAAATTACATGGCGTTCTACTGGGATAAAATGGATCAGTGGTTGCGCGATGGCCGGCCCATCGGGTCTCACTCAACATGACCAAACCTGGAACGCATGACGACCTCAGCCAATTGGGGCGCCAGACCGTCCCGCCGACCTCGCCTGAAGAGGCGCGCCTTGAGCGGGTCGCTAATCCCCATACGGAGCGGGCCTATGTGGTGCGCTTTACGGCCCCCGAATTCACCAGCCTCTGCCCGATCACGGGCCAACCAGATTTTGCGCATCTGGTCATCGATTACGCGCCCGGCGCGTTTATTGTGGAATCCAAATCGCTCAAGCTTTATCTCGGGTCCTTTCGCAATCATGGCGCATTTCACGAAGCCTGCACGCTGGACATCGCTTTGCGTCTGGAAAAAGAGATAGCGCCTCACTGGCTGCGTATCGGCGGCTATTGGTATCCGCGCGGCGGCATGCCGATTGATATTTTTTATCAAACGGGGAAAGCGCCCGAAGGCCTGTGGATTCCCGATCAGGGCGTCCCGGCGTATCGGGGCCGGGGGTAGAGCTAAGCCTTTGCCTCCCAGTGGGTGATGAGATCATCGAGGCGAGGCCGCGCTCTCTCCAGGCAGGGCTTATGGGCACTGCCGATATACATAAAACCGGCCACGCGCTCATCGGCGTCCAGACCAAGCGCCGCCGCAACCGCGGCGTCATAGGCATACCATTCGGTCAGCCATTGGCTGGCGAATCCCATGGCGTTCGCCGCGATCAAGAGCGTTTGGCAAACTGCGCCTGAAGAAAGCTCCTGTTCCCAGAGGGGGATCTTGTGATTTTTCGTCAGGCGCGCTGCTACGGCAATCACCAGGGGGGCGCGCAAAAAACGGTTGGCTTCAAAAGCGATCAACTCATAGGACGCCTCCGGGTTAGCGGCCTGAAAAGATGCGGCTAAAACTTTTCCGAAGTGTTTGCGCGCCGCCCCCTCAAAAAGAATGAACCGCCAAGGGGCCAGCTTGCCGTGATCAGGCACGCGGGTTGCGGCGGCGAGCAGCATTTTTATCTGCGCCTCCGTCGGGCCGGGCGCCGACAGATTGGCGGCGATGGTGGAGCGCCGGCGCATCAGCAGATCAAGCGTGTCGGGGGAGGGGCTGCAGGGGGGCACTTCGTCTCCCTGGCCTGGCGGCTGGACTCTGGGCAAGATCGATTTCATGAGGCGTTTTTCCGAGGTTGAGTGATTTTCACGGTCAGTGTAGCAAATGGTTGACTCTTGGCCATGCTCAGGTAGACATTCTTGCAGAAATTAGCTGGCAAGATCGCAATCAGGCAGAGGAGCGCTACGTGGATAAATCTGAAATTTCCAGAGTTCAAAAATATCTCCGCGACACATTTCGTCTCGACACCATCTCCTTGCGCGAACGCCCCACGAAGGACGATTCCGTGGAAGTCTATATCGGTGACGAATTTATCGGCGTCGTTTTCAAGGACGATGAAGATGGAGAAGTCTCATATGCTTTCCAGATGGCGATCCTTGATATCGACTTGCCCATTGTGGCTCAGGTTCCAGAGGACTGAGCCCCGGCCTCAAGAAGCCCCGGG
>JAJFIM010000411.1 GCA_021774995.1 Alphaproteobacteria bacterium
TGGCTGGCGACAAGCCTTAGTATCACTCAATTTAGTATAACCGGCTTATCTTTGAGCGGCGCCTCCTTCGACGGTTTTGTTGATTCACTCGACAGCACGGGACTTTTGACGTCTATGTTTGCGGGTTCTGACAGTTTCTCAGGTTCCTCTCTCAATGATCATATCATTGGTTTTACGGGCACAGACACTATTGATGGCGGTAGTGGAGCGGATACTCTTGATGGCGGCGCAGGCCTGGATACGGCGAGTTACGCTTCATCAACCGCTGGAATTTTGGCAACGCAGAATTTCAGCTTTCTAAACACGGGAGATGCGGCTGGGGATAGTTTTATTTCAATCGAGAATATGCTGGGTTCAGGATTTGACGATATTCTGGGTGGCGGCAATGGTTCGAACAGTCTTGACGGCGCTTCTGGCGATGACTGGTTATTCGGGTTTGCAAGTGCTGACACGCTTATCGGCGGCGCAGGTGACGACACGTTAAATGGCGGCGCCGGCGCGGATGCGCTTGATGGCGGCGCAGGCATTGATATTGCCAGTTACAGAGTGTTGGGGGCAGGGGCCGTAGATGCTTCTCTCACCGCGCCTGGCGGCAATACTGGCGATGCATTGGGTGACACCTATACCTCCATCGAGGGGCTGAAAGGCTCTGATTTTGATGATACCCTGGAGGGTGATGGGGGAGCAAATATCCTAATGGGCGCGGGCGGCGATGATACGCTGTCCGGCTTGGCTGGCACCGATACGCTGGCTGGAGGCTCTGGTGATGACACATTGGATGGCGGCGCGGGGGCGGATGCTCTTGACGGCGGCGCGGGTACAGACGTCGCGACCTATGCCGGCGCCGGCGGCGCTGTCACAGTTGATTTGTCAGATTTGACGAACAACACTGGCGATGCTTTGGGTGATACTTATTCTTCCATAGAACAAATAAACGGCTCAGCTTTTGCCGACTCTATAACGGGAGATGGCGGCGCCAACTATCTGCGGGGTCTTGCGGGCGATGATACGCTCAACGGCGGCGCAGGAGATGACACTCTGGTTGGCGGCGACGATGCGAACTTGATGGACGGCGGCGCGGGCGCAGATTTGCTTATTGGCAGTTTTGCGGGCATGGATGATACGGCCAGTTATGCTTCATCTTCCAGCGGCGTTACAGCAACGCAAAATTTCAGTTTTCTTAATTCAGGCGATGCGGCTGGGGACGTCTTTCTTTTCGTTGAGAACATGCTGGGGTCGGCCTTTGACGATATCCTGGGTGGTAATGATGGCGCGAACATCGTTGATGGCGCCGCTGGCGATGACTGGTTGTTCGGCTTCTCAGGTGATGACACGCTTATTGGCGGCGCGGGCGATGACACATTGAATGGCGGCGCAGGGGCGGATTCGCTTGATGGCGGCGCGGGCATTGATATTGCCAGTTATAGAGTGTTGGGGGCAGGGGCCGTAGATGCTTCTCTTTCCTCGCCTGGCGGCAATTCAGGAGATGCAGCGGGTGACACCTATACATCCATCGAAGGTCTGAAGGGCTCTGATCTTGGCGATACGCTGGAGGGTGATGCGGGAGCAAACATCCTGATAGGCGCAGGCGGAGATGATACGATGTCCGGTTTGGCCGGCGCAGATACACTAATTGGCGGCAGTGGTAACGATACCCTTGCGGGTAACGGCGGCGCAGACAGCCTTGATGGTGGTGCAGGTAACGACACGCTGACAGGCGCTAGCGGAGACGACACGCTTGTTGGCGGCGCGGGAGATGACACTTTGGAAGGCGGCGCGGGCGCTGATAGTCTCGTTGGAGGCGCGGGAGGCACAGATTTCGCGAGCTATGAAGGCGCAGCCGGAGCCGTAACGGTGGACTTGTCAGATCTGACCAACAATACTGGCGATGCGGCGGGTGATACCTATGACTCTATCGAACGCATTAACGGCTCGACTTTCGCCGATTCTATGACGGGAGATAGCGGCGCTAACTATCTGCGGGGGCTTGCGGGCGATGATACGCTTGTTGGTGGCGCCGGAGATGACACGCTTGTTGGCGGAGATGATGCGAACACACTGGAAGGCGGCGCGGGAGCGGATTTACTCTTTGGATTTACTGGCGTCGATACAGCCAGTTATGCCGGAGCCGCATCAGGCGTCACAGCTGACTTGTCGGATGCGACAAACAACACCGGCGACGCCTCCGGCGACTTTTATCTCTTCATCGAGAACTTGTTGGGCTCGGCCTTTGATGACGATCTGACAGGAGATGCTTTTGTCAACTCTATTGCTGGCGGCGCAGGCGATGATGTGCTGATGGGCGGCGCCGGCGCAGATACGCTTGACGGTGGAGCAGGCATCGACACCGCCAGTTATGCAGGCGCAGCGGCCGGCGTCATGGCTGACTTAACAACACCGGCGGGTAACACTGGTGATGCCGCAGGCGACAGTTATGTTTCCATTGAGAATCTGGTGGGTTCAGACTTTGCCGATACTCTGACTGGGGATGGCGCTGCGAACAATA
Source organism: Alphaproteobacteria bacterium (assembly GCA_021774995.1). GTDB lineage: Bacteria > Pseudomonadota > Alphaproteobacteria > SMXP01 > SMXP01 > JAJFIM01. The sequence goes on from JAJFIM010000411.1 coordinate 2,507, forward strand.
TTTCCGGCGGTGCTGGCGATGACAGCATCGTTGGCGGAACCGGAAGTGACGTATTGTCCGGCGGCGCAGGCGATGACACGCTGGAAGGCGACGGCGGCGCAGATACGCTGGAAGGCGGCGCGGGCGCGGACAGCCTGGTTGGCGGCGGCGGAACTGATGTTGCGACATATGCCGGAGCCGCCTCAGGCGTAACGGTTGATCTGTCGGATATCACCAACAATACAGGTGACGCCATGGGCGATACGTATACTGCTATCGAACAGGTAGTCGGGTCGGCTTTTGCCGATACTTTCACGGGAGATGGCGGAGCCAACAATCTTCTCGGTGGTGCGGGTAATGATACGCTCACTGGGGGCGCCGGCGCCGATACTTTGGGAGGCGGCGCCGACGATGACAGCCTGGTCGGTGGCGCTGACGCTGATACCCTTGATGGCGGCGCCGGCTCCGACACGCTGAATGGCGGTATGGGCGTTGATACACTTACCGGCGGTACGGGCAGTGACACGCTTGTCGGCGGCAGTGGTGATGACACCTTTAATTATGACCTTGGCGATGGCGCAGACACGGTTGCCGATTTCGTCGCCGGAGTAGCGAGCGATGATTCATTAGATTTGATTGGAATGGGCGCCGCGTTTGATACCTTTGCAGAGGTTTTGGCGGTGACGACTCAGGTCGGATTTGACGCAGTGATCGACTTTGGTGGAGGTGACACCATTACAC
>JAJFIM010000412.1 GCA_021774995.1 Alphaproteobacteria bacterium
AATGAACGCCTTGTTAATTTTAATGTGCAAGGAAAATATGTGGTTGTTTCCGGCTTAGGATCACAATTCACTTTAAGAGACGGCGAGACAGCCACCTGCATTTTCAATGAAACATTTCCAAAACCAGAACCCGAAGTGGTCAATGAGGTTATACCTTTGGCAGAAATTGAAGAAGCATCCGAGAAAATCATTTTATCTCACACCCCTATGCCTACACGCAAACCAGATATTGAAGCCATTAAACTTGCTGAAGAAGAACCAAGCCTCTTTAAACGCATTTTTGGTACGGCGCAAAAAATAGAATTGGCGCAAGGGCCAACATTTAACGATTAGGATTTAAGATGAGTGATGAAGATATAAATAAGCCAGAAAACAATCAAATGCACGGCAATGAGCCTATAGACGGTGATCGTGATATTCCTTCTGTTGCTCAAAACAGAGATTTTTCAAAACTGGGAATTATGGCCTTTATTGTTGTTGGCTTGATCGCAATTATTTTAGTAGCCAAAGACGGTATGGAAAAAAACGATCCAAAGCTAATGACGGAGGCCGAGGAAGTAGAATATAGAACCCGCGCACCATCCGGCCCTTATATTGAGATCGCTGAGCCTGATCTACCCTTAGAGCAACTGGTTCCCCCCATTAATGAAAAAGAACTTTATGATCCACTTGAAGCACAGCGGGAATTCCAAATGCGGCAAGAAGCGCTTAGAATTGCAAGAGAACAAAAAAAGCGGATGGAAGCGCGCCGCCGATCACCGCAAATAATTTTTGATGACGCTAATGCTGGCCGAACAACTGCAACACCAACTTCATCAACGAAAGGCGGATCACTGTTTGGCGGTGAAGATGACCCCAATATTGCTTTTGCTAACCAATATGCCAATGCTGATGTAGAAACCGTGCAGGCGTCACAGCTCCAAAACCTTGGAACACTCGTCACACAAGGCACTGTCATAGACGGAATTTTAGAAACTGCCATTCAGAGCGACTTGCCCGGAATGGTAAGGGCTATTGTGAGCGAAAACGTGTATTCGTTTGATGGATCTTCTTTGGTTATTCCAAAAGGCTCTAAACTTGTTGGCCGCTACAGATCAACACTAACCAGAGGTCAATCACGCGTTTTTGTTATTTGGAGCCGTTTGATTAGGAATGACGGTGTTAGCATTAACATTGGCTCATACGGCACGGATGATCTAGGACGAAGCGGATTAGCTGGCGTTGTTGATACACACTTCTTCGAGCGTTTTGGCTCTTCTGTCCTCTTATCTCTAATTGATACCGGCCTTCAAATTGGCGTTAATGCTGTTGATGACGCGGATCAAGCGACCGTTGCCCTTGAAACTGGTTCAGATTTCTCACGTTCCGCAGAAATCGCATTGGAAAATTCTGTCGGCATACCGCCAACTGTTCATGTTCATCAAGGCTCTCGAATAAAGGTTTTTGTTGGCAAAGACCTCGATTTCTCAGAGGTGGCCGGCAATGTCAGAAGATAAAAGCATCAAAGATATTAAGGCTGCCAACCAATCTGAGCCAAAGAGAGCTACACAGGCGGATAATTCAAGTGTATTTCTCAATCAATATCTTGGTATTTTTCAGAAATTTTTGACTGACCCTGATGTGTCAGAAATATGCGTGAACAAACCTGGGCAGGTTTGGATTGAGCGTTCCGGCGTTCCAGAAATGGAATTTGTAGAAGACCCTGAAATAACCAACGATATTCTCTGGCGTCTTGGCCGGTTGGTCGCAAATTTTTCAGATCAATCTATTGCTGTAAATAAACCTCTACTCTCAGCCTCACTGCCCTCTGGTGAGCGCATTCAATTTGCTACGCCTCCTGTTTCAAGATTTGGTGTTGCGCTTTCTATCAGGAAGCAAGTTGTCAAAGATATGAACCTTGATGATTACAAAAAGATGGGAGCGTTCGATGGCTTGAAGGCCAATACAAATAATTCTCATAAGGAAAAACAAAAATTAGATAATTTATACAAAAATCATAATTACCAAGAGTTCATAGCCACAGCCACAAAGCAGAAGAAAAACATCATTATTGCAGGTGGCACATCCACAGGTAAAACAACATTACTCAATGCTATTTTAAAAGAAATTGATGGATCTGAACGTATCGTAACCATTGAAGATGCGCCGGAAGTATCACCGCCCCATCAAAATCACCTTTCTTTACTTGCCTCTAAGGGCGACCAGGGACAAAGCAGCGTAACAATACAAGATTTATTAGAAGCCTCTTTAAGATTTAGGCCAGACAGGGTTCTTCTGGGAGAATTGCGCGGAAAAGAGGCATATACATTCCTGCGCGCTGTAAATACCGGACACCCCGGCTCTATCTCAACGGTTCACGCTGATACGCCCTTTGGGGCTTTAGAACAAATCTGTCTTATGGTGATGCAAGCCAACCTAGGATTAGATCACGATCAAATTATGGCCTACATTCTCTCGATTGTTGATATTGTCGTGCAAATGAAGCGTGAGGGCGGCAAGCGCTTCATTTCTGAAATTTGGTATCCTGACAATGGAAAATAATAGAGCAATATACCTTATAGCCAGCTTGTTCGGGCTTATTTTCTATTCTTATGTCGCCTCCTTGATGTACTGCATTTTGGCCAAAATTCCATTAGAAACAGCAAACCCTATTTCAATATGGTTCGTTTTTGGAGAGCCTATTACAGATCAAATACAATCTCGTTTGTTCGTTGCATTTGGCGCCCCTGCTGTAGCTATAATTTTTATAGGCGGACAACTATATGACAACATATTTAATAATAAAGGCTTATTTGGAAAGGCAAGGTGGGGAGGCCTTAGTGATTTAAGGAAAGCAAAACTGACAGAAAAAGACGGCCTTATTTTAGGTAAGTTTAACGGCCAGTATTTGATGAGTAATCAACCAACCCACTCTATTCTCGTTGCCCCTACCCGTTCAGGAAAAGGTGTTGGCGTTGTTGTACCCAACTTACTGGCTTGGAAAGGATCAGTTATCTGCTTTGATGTTAAGCATGAAAACTATCGTAAAACTGCTGGCTTTCGTAAAGCCCACGGCCAAAAAGTCTTTATGTGGTCGCCAATGGACGAAAACTTAAAATCTCACAGATATAATCCGTTAGATGCCGTCAGTAAAAATCCTCATCAGCAAGTGAGTGATTTGCAAGTTATTGCCCGTATTTTAATCCAAGACCCTCCCAAAAGTGATCCTGTCTGGGCATCTGAAGCACGCGCCCTCTTTGTTGGTTTGGCATTATATGTATTAGATAGCGCAGAAATGCCTTCTACCATAGGGGCAATCAATAGGCTTTTGGGAACTGAAGCCGATCTGGGAGATGTTTGCCGTCATATTGTTAAAAAGCATCCAGAATTAATAGCCACAGTCAAAAAATCACTAATGAACTTTGCAAACAAAGCCGCTAAAGAGCGCAGCGGCGTTAAATCTTCTCTCAACCAAGCCATCAACCTTTGGGACAACCCTTTAATTGATGCAGCTACTTCGGCAACAGATTTTAAGATTGAAGATCTTCGAAAAGATAAAATATCAATTTATGTGGGTGTATTAACAGGCCAGATAGAAACACTCACCCCCCTCCTCCGCATATTTTTTGAACAAATCATTACAAAGTTATCGATGAAAGAACCTGATGAAAGCGAGCCGCACAAAGTTTTAATGCTTTTGGATGAATTTCATATGCTTGGCCGCATAGATTCGATGACGACAGCCTTTACCCTGCTTGCTGGTTACAACGTGCGTGTCATGGCTGTTGTGCAATCATTAAACTGGCTTGATGTCACTTATGATCGCGATAAAAGAAATGGTATTTTATCGTGTTGTGCTCATCAGATATTCTTCGCAACCAATGATCTCGCCACAGCACAATATGTTTCTGAGTCTTGCGGCAATCAAACAGTCGATGCAGTTTCCAGATCAAAGCGCAAATCAATGAAATATGAAGCACCTACTTATAATACTTCACAGCGCGGAACGCCCTTAATTGCTAAACATGAAATGAGAGATTTCAACGTCAATGAGCAAATTATTCTCGTTGAAGGATCGCAGCCTATTAAGTGTAAGAAGATAAAATATTATAAAGAACCTACATTTAAAGACAGAGAGATTGAGCCTCCAGAAGTCCCAGAGCTTAAAATCCTCGATAACGCAATTCCCTATTTCGATATTCAATCAGAGAAATATTCTAAAGCACAAGAAAAAGACCCTAATCAAACAGAAATTGATTATAACCCGCCAGGAAATTTAACGGATGGTATTTCTGGAAATGGGCCAACTAATGATGAAGAAGAAGTTATGAAGCGGCTTTCTGAAAATCTTAAATAAATTACCAAATTTTTAACCTAGCTATATTTATTTCGTTATTGAGTTGACAGCCCTTCGATGTTAACGTGGAGTCAATGAGCAAGTTTTTTTTAATACTTTCAGCCTTCGCCTTGATCGTCTCTGTGACGATCTGCGCTTCGCATTCTGCTCATGCGGGTGTTGATACCGAATCTGAAATCTCCATAAGCATTGACGCTGACAGCCCTAGTGATACTTCTCTGGGCAGCAATGGCTGCGACATGTCTTGTGGCGGATGTTGCGTTCATCATGTTATCCATACGTCCCATGGTGTAAGCACTCTTGCCTCTGAAGGCAAAGGCCAGCTGCTTACGCCTGATACAAATATTTTTGTATCGGATTTTATTTACGGCCTCAAACGCCCTCCCAAATCATAATTTATAAGGCGTAGTGTATCCGCATTTGACTGATGTCATGCGCGGGTAATCTTTTGCGACCTTATCTCCTCAAGACTGTGCTTTTGATCAAGCGCCGCCTGACCCCCTACCTTATTGACTCAAAAAAGGAAAACACGATGAAAAAATTACTTTATACGTCCGCGCTGGCTGTGCTTTTATGGCAACCAACACTGGCTGGAGCCGAGACGCTGGATAAACAGGCGGCGCTCCAGATGGCGTTGCAGAATAATTCAACTTATAAGGCGGCACTGGCCGAGATTGATGCCGCAGATGGCAGCAAGTTACAAGCCTCACTCTCACCTAATCCTGACGCTGTTTTTGAAATTGAGAACTTCGCCGGAGAGGATGAGCAGGAAGGATTTGATGGCGCAGAGATCACGCTCGGCATTGAACAAACCATAGAGCTGGGCGGCAAGCGTAACAACCGTACGGATGTGGCCGATTTCACCTACAAAATCAGCCAGCAGCAAGCCAAAGCGCAAGCGTTAAGCCTTCTTGCCGAAACCGAATATGCCTTCATACGCGTTGCGGTG
>JAJFIM010000413.1 GCA_021774995.1 Alphaproteobacteria bacterium
GGGGAGAAGCCATATTGATCGCTGTTGAAGAGTAGTTTTGGACGCAGGCGCCCGAAACTTGGTTTTATGATGTGCACCAGCGCGCCGGAAACGGCGTATCCCGCCAATCCGAGAAGGCCGATGCGCGACAACTCGTAATAATTTTGGGCGAGGGCGCGCGACGCGGCCCGCAACATGCCGGCGCGTCCCCCCAAATAGAGCAATACACACCCCAAAATATAGGGTTTGGCGTCGCCCAGTTTCGTGACCTCTCCCCAGAATTGCACGGCGGAGGGATCGATGAGGCGGTCAAGGAAGAACGCAACAGGCCGGTCAACGGCCGTATAGAGCAACGCGCAAAGGCTTAAAACTCCAAGCGTCAGGAGCGCTATGGCGCGGGGCCGGCGTAAACTGGCGGCCGGTTGCGTTGGGGGCGGCGCGTTCAAAGGCTCTCTCACTTCGCTCTGCGGTAAAGGGTCAAGGCAATCTCCTGGCCGCGTGAGTAATTGACCCCTTCAAGATGCGCAAGAGCCTCGACCCGTGTTTGGGCCGCCGCGAGGCGATCCAAAAAGGCTTGTTGCGAACCCCGCTCGACGATGGCGAGGCCATCTGGTTGTAGGGTTAAAAAGTTTGCCGCCCCCGTCCCCGTGGTCAGCCGCGTTTGAGTGCCCATGAGGAAGACCAGGGAAGGTTCGGCGTAACCGGCTACTGCTATGGGCGCATTATCCCCGGCGGCGGCGTGGACAAGGCGCGTCAGCCGCGTGGATACATCGAGCCGGGTGAGGCTGGGCAGGGTGACTTGCAATAAAATGACGATGGATATCCACGATGCGGCTATTGCCCCCAGAGCGGCGGCGCGCCACCGGTCGCGGTTGAACAGACTGAGGGTGGCAAGCCCCGTTATCAGCACCAGCCCCGCTCCCAGTACCGGCCCTATGCCCGCGCCGTTCCCGTAGAGCATCGGCAATGCAACAATTCCGCCCGCCAGCAGGGCGCAGACGATCCCCCAAAGCGCCGCGCCGCTCCACGCCAGCCATTTGAAAAGAGAGGTCCGCCGCGCCAGAGCCGCCGGGCCGGATGTCAGGGCAAGGGCCATCAGCAGGGTGAGGGCGGGAAGGGTGGGGAGTACGTAATGGGGCAGTTTCGTGGGCGCGAGTTCGAACAGAATCCATGCCGGTAGCGCCCACGCCAGGCAAAACCGAATGGCGGGCTCAGCGCGCCTGCGCCAGGCGATAAACGCGGCCGGAAAGAAAAACAGCGCGCCCGGCCACAGCAAAATCGGCGACAGGGCCGCGTAATAGAGTGGCGGCCCCCAGTGCGATTCAACCCCTGAAGTTAGTTTTGGGCTGATATCGCCGGCGGCCTGAAGGAAAAAAGCGCCGTCTGTTTTTACCCAGATCGCAGCTGACCAGGGCAGAACGATCACGGCGACAATGACGATGCCCGGCAGAAAAGAAAGGCGCTTCATCCAGGCGCCATCGCGGTCGGCAATCGCCAGTGCCGCCAGTGTAAGTCCAATCACAGCCGGGCCGATTGGACCTTTGAGCAGAATGGAAAACCCGACCGCACCCCAGAACATCAGGGCAAGAAGCCCGGGATTGCTAAATTGCGCCGCGTTTTGGCCCTGCCTGGCGTCGCAATAAATGCGCCCCAGCGCCATTTCGGCCGCTGTGACGCAGGCCAGAAGGGCCGCGTCGGTTTTTGCGATGGAGGACTCGGCCACGAGGGCGAGGCACGCGCACAGAAACGTCGCTCCAATCAGTGCGGCCCCCGTTCCAAAAAGCCGCCGTCCACCCCAAAACGTCAGGAGGACTGCAATCAGCGCGCCCAGGACCGAGGGGAGTCTATAGGCCCAGATTTCGCGGCTCTCCACGGCGCTGAATGCGCGCACCGACAGGCTTTGCAACCAGTAAATCCCGATCGGTTTTTTATAACGCGGCGCGTCCTGGAAACGGATATCGATAAAATCTCCCGTTTCCAGCATTTGGGCCGTGGCTTGCGCAAAGCGGGCTTCGTCCCGGTCGAGGGGGGGAAGCGAGGTCAGACCCGGCAGGTGAAAGAGCAGCGTCAACAGGACGAGCGCGAGGACGGGGTGTTTTAAAAGTGCGGTTTTGAGCATGTGCGGCCAAGACAAGCGCTGCGCGTCAGCGTCGAATATCTTCGATGTGGATGGCAAAGGCGGCCCCTCAAATTCCAAGCGGTTGACGTCAGGTAGGACAAACCGGTTCTATTGCTATCCTATTTGCTCTGATTTAGCACGTTGCCAGTTAACCGATTTCTCGGTATGGAGTTTCACCTCAACGCAGGGGCCGCGCCTGTATAGAGTCTATTTTGAGGGTTTTGAGCTTGGCATTAGATTTTTCCGTCGTCGTCCCGGTGCATAATGAGCAGGATAATGTCGCGCCCCTGTTGCAGGAGATCGTTGATGCTGCCGGCGCGCAAGCTTCTTATGAGATCATTTTTGTTGACGATGCGAGCCAGGACCGGACGCGCGATGTGTTGAGCGCGGCAAAAGCGGGGGCCCGCGTCTTGCGCGTCCTGGTCCACGATCAAAATTGCGGGCAAAGTTCAGCCATTCTCACAGGGGTCAGCGCCGCAAAAGGGCGTCTCATCGTTGTGCTGGATGGCGATGGCCAAAATGATCCGGCCGATATTCCAAAATTGTTGGCGCGTTACGGCGAGTTGGAAAAAACCATGCGGATCGGCATGGTGTCGGGCCGCCGCGTGAAACGCAAAGACAGTTTTGTCAAACGCGCGGCCTCGCAAGTCGGAAATCGTGTGCGCCAGTGGATTTTGCAGGACAAAGCGGTGGATGTCGGGTGCGGGCTGAAAGTGTTCGCCCGGGAAACTTTTTTAACCCTTCCCTATTTCGATCATATGCACCGCTATATGCCGACGCTCATGCTGCGTCACGGCTTTCAGTTGGATTTTTTGGATGTCAATCACCGGCCGCGGCTCCATGGCCGCTCAAATTACGGCGTTCTGGACCGATTATGGGTCGGTCTAGGGGATGTTTTGGGCGTTGTCTGGCTGAAACGCCGGTGCAGACTGCCCCAGAATCCAAGAGAAATTTCGGAATAAGCCTCTTTTTAGTGCGTGAACATGATTTGATACACGCATAAATATATGAAATCGCGCCACATAATTGCCACACCGGAGGCCACAAATGCTGATATAGTGATGGCCGAGATATTGGGATGGCCGGACAGCGCGCCGGTCGGGGGCACTCTTTTTAGCGAGGTTGGTATGTTTGGTATTTTTCCGCTTCTTATACTTGTGGTGATTGCATTCAATGTGGTCGTTTTTGCAGGCGGCATGGTGAGTGTGGAGGGCATGCAAGATAAATTCGATGTGGTCATCGCGAATGTGCCGATGATGTCGGGCGATGTGTGGCAATTGACATTGGGGAATTTATTCGTGATCGCCTCATTGATTTTCTTGTTTATTGAGATTGCCAAAGCGACCCGGACGGACACATCGTCAATCATCAATCATGGATTGTCGCTGGTTGTTTTCATCGTGTGTCTGCTTGAATTCATCATGATCGGGGGATTCGGCAATTCAACTTTCTTCTTTATCACCTGCATGACGCTGCTTGACGTGATCGCCGGTTTTACGGTGACCATCTCTACGGCGCGGCGCGATCTGGGCGTGGGGGAAGGGATCTTCGGTGCGTAAGATATGACTGGGAGGCGATGATATGCGCAAACGCGTGATTTTAGGCTATGGCGCCGTTTTGGCGCTCGCATTCGGGGGCGGTCTTTTCGGGCTCCTGGGTTCAGGATCGGGCGTTGAGGCGATGGCGCAAAGCGATGCGCCGCCGCGCATGCAAGCGCCGGAAAACGCCAAAGCCTATATCATCTCGCCCGCTGACGGCGCGGTTGTCACATCCCCGGTTCTGGTCCAGTTCGGTCTGTCCGGCATGGGCGTCGCGCCCGCCGGTCTGTCAAAGGAAAACACCGGACATCACCATTTGGCGATTGATCGGGATCTGCCGCCCCTTGACGCCTATTTGCCCGCTTCGGATGAAACGTTCATGCATTTTGGCGGCGGGCAAACGCAAGTTCTGTTGGACCTAGCGCCAGGTGCGCATACGTTGCAGTTGATCTTGGGCGACCAGGATCATTTGCCCCACGATGCGCCCGTCGCATCCCAAAAAATCACCATCACTGTCGAGGAGTGACGGGGAGGGACTATAAGAAGAACAGCAAAATGGCGGCGGCCAGAACCAATTCGAATGTCAGCACCCACCAAGGGCGGTGCTCTTGAAAACTGTTCGTTTTGAGGGCGTTTTCCGGCGGTATGATGGAACTGGCGTCAAGTTCAAGAACAGGGAGCGTATTACGGCCCTCCGCATTGGTTTCCGTTACAGGGTCAGACATATGACTTCCCTTCTTCCTTTGGGTCCTGATTTAAGACAGAACCCCATTCTTTTATCTCTGTGTCGCAAGATGCGGGCCGCTGATCGGCGCGAAGGGATGTGAAGGCGAACGCTTTTTCGTCTCTTCAATTTTATGGTTAACGAAAGGTCTCGTCCCATGCGCGATTTGCATATGCCCGGTCGCTCAACGGTTCATGGCGCGCGCGGCGTGTGTGCAACCTCGCATCCCGCGGCGAGCCTTGCGGCGCTGGATATTTTAACCCGCGGCGGCAATGCGGTTGACGCCGCGATCGCCGCCAGCGCCGTCTTGTGCGTTGTTGAGCCGATGAGCACCGGGATAGGCGGCGATTGTTTCGCGCTTTTCGCGCCGGCGGGCGGCCCTCAGATCATTGCGCTGAATGGATCGGGGCGCGCGCCCGCAGCCTTGAATTTAGACTGGCTCAAGGAGCAAGGGATCGATGGGATTGAACCGGCCAGCGCCCATGCGGTGACCATACCGGGCGCGGTGGATGCGTGGTGCCGGTTGTTGGCGGATCACGGCAGTCTCGATCTGGAGACCCTTTTGCAACCCGCTATTGGTTATGCAAAGGAGGGATTCGCGGTCAGCCCGCGGGTTGCGCGGGATTGGGCTGTACTGACGCCTCATATCGGGCGCACGGAGGAGGGGCGCCGGCATTTTCTGCTGAACGGGCGCGCGCCGGAAACTGGCGGGATTATGAAATTACCGGCGCTCGGTAAGGCTTTGGAGCGCATCGCAGCGCACGGACGCGATGGGTTTTATGGCGGGCCTGTAGCGCAAGACATGGTTGCTTGTCTGAGGGCGCTGGGAGGCCGGCAGACGATGGATGATTTTGCCGCAACCCATGCTGACTATGTCGACCCGATTAAGACGCGGTACGGCCCGTGGGATGTTGTGGAAATGCCGCCGAACGGTCAGGGCGTTACCGCTTTGTTGATGCTTAACATCCTCTCCCGCTTTGATGTATCGTTATTGCAGCCGGGCTCCGCCGCCGTCATTCATCTCCTTATGGAGGCGCAACGCCTTAGCTTTGAAGTGCGGGATAATTTTGTGTGCGACCCCGGTTTTGCAGACGTTCCCGTAACAGATATCTTGAGCGACGCCTTTGCCGATAGATGCGCCGCGCGGATTGATCCCAATCGCGCCAGCGCGAACATGGCCCCCGTGATAGGCGATCTGCAACGCGACACGGTTTATCTCACGATAGTCGATAAAGACTGCAACGCCGTTTCTTTTATTAACTCTGTCTATACTGGATTCGGGTCGGGGATTGTCTCTCCCAATTTTGCTGTTGTCTTCCAAAATCGCGGGATGGGTTTTAGTTTGGATACGCATCATCCCAACGTCCTTCAAGGCGCCAAGCGTCCGAAACACACTATTATTCCCGCCATGGCGCTCCATGGATCGGGCGCATACGCCGGGCGCGTGGCGCTCTCATTTGGCGTCATGGGCGGGGATTATCAGCCTGTGGGGCATGCCCATGTGGTGAGCAATATGGCGGATTTTGGAATGGATCCGCAAGAAGCGCTGGATGCGCCGCGCACCTTTTATCAGGATCGCGCGATATCTTGCGAACGAGGCGTGAGTTCTGAAGTCGCGGCGCAACTGAAGGCTATGGGGCATGCGTTAAGCATCCCGGTTGCGCCTCATGGAGGCGGCCAAATTGCCTGCATCGACTGGCGGCGGGGGAGTTTTTGCGCCGGGTCGGACCCTCGTAAAGACGGCGCAGCGCTTGCTTTTTAGGCGGATAGGTCTTGAAGCGCTCTGGCGCCGATGCGCCCTTGTGCGTTGGAATGCTTCTGCTGTTTGTTGGAGAGGCTGCGACCGGGCGATATGTTGTTAACAATTTCTCGCTCGTCGCGATTGAACTGTCCGATGACCTGAGCGGCAAAGGATGACGTCACGAAGGAGGACAGATGGTCCGTTGCTCTGCGCGCATGAGGGGATGTTTGCATGGTGTCGTTGCCGTTCTTAAATTTATGATTGATGCTGGGCCGGTTAGAGATGGGTTTCTGATCTCTCTTTTGTGGCGTTGAGTGGGTCAAGTTAGTGAAAGCTCTCCGCCGGGATGAGTTTTGATGTCCAAAAGCATTTTGCGATATGGGCGTGATTGCGGTCATGTCTGAGAGAGGTGCAATTTAACGGCCAATGAGATGGGGCGGAATTCCTGCGGTTTTAATCAGTGAACCGTTGCCGTTGTGATGCTTTGTCTCATCTTAGGACAGATTAAATCTCCTTAACCATCACGCCTTTCGATTCAGAGCCGGCGTGTGTAGCCTTTCGTGTTTCTTAACGGTTCTTCGCGTATTTTCATGGTTCGACAATTATGCGTAAAACCCGCGAGTACAATACCGGCTATGACGCCAGTTGCAAAAGTAAACCATGACGATCGACATCAGGAAAGTTCGAGGGAGCTTGAGCGGCTTCGACTTGCTTTAAGTATTGACGGGGGGCTTGTGTATGAATGGTCCCTCGAAGACGATTCCATCGCTTGGAGTCATGATGTTTCAGAAACTCTGGATACGGAAAAAAGTGACGATTTAAATTCAGGCGCGCGCTTTTGTCAGTTTCTTGATAAGAATGGGGCGGCGTTGCGGGCGGACCTGGCGCGTGATTTGTCATTGGGTATAACGGAATTTGAAATTGAATATCAGTTTTATTCAAGATCGGGCGAAATATGTTGGTTGAAGGACCAAGGGCGCCTGGTGTGCGAAGAGGGAAAACCAGATCGCATCATAGGCGTTCTTCGCATAGCGACCGACAAGAAAGCGCGTGAAGACCGTTTGAAATACCTCGCTACCTATGACGAGCTTACGGGCCAATTAAACCGGATGCATTTTCGCGACAGGCTGGAGCATGAAATTACGGTTAGTCACCGCACGGGGGAGGCTGGCGGTTATTTTGTGATTGCGATTGACGATCTGGCGGTAATCAACACTGATTACGGATTTGATCTTGCCGATGAGGTCATCGTCGGCGTTGGGCGGCAACTCAAAACCATTCTCGGCTCTAAGGGTGAAATCGGCCGAATTGCCGGTAACAAATTTGGCGCCATCGTTAACCCCTGCGCTGCATCAGACCTGCTTGCTACGGGTCAGGCGTTTATTGATGTGGATAAATCCCTTGTCATTGAAACGTCTGCTGGATCAATTCCAGTGTCACTCTCTGTGGGGTGCGTTGATTTTCCCACTCATGCGCTTAACTCATATGAAGCCATGTCTCGGGCGAGCGAGGCGTTAGAGTTAGCCAAAAACGCAGGTAGGGCGAACATTTCGGTATTTTGCGCTTCTGATGAAGTGACGTCCACGCGGCGGCGCAATGCGCTGGTTGCCGATCAAATTATATCGGCTTTGAATGATCGGCGCATCGTACTTGCGTACCAGCCGATCGTCTCGTCCGATACGCAACAAATTGCGTCGTATGAATGTCTCGTGCGTATGATTGAACCCAATGGCGATATTGCCATTGCAGGTCATTTTATACCACTTGCAGAGCAATTGGGACTGGTTCGCCTGCTCGACCGACGGGTCTTGGAAATGGCGACGGAAATGCTTCATGAGCACGATCACATAAACCTTGCGGTCAATGTTTCGGGTATAACAGCCACGGAAGAGGCGTGTATTGAAGGATACCTTGCCTATATAGAGGCCAACCGGGCGGTGTCCGACCGCCTTACGGTGGAGCTTACCGAAACGGCCGCAATCGGCAATATAGAAGAATCATCGCGCTTTCTTTCGCGCCTGAGAGATTTGGGTTGCAAGGTGGCGATTGATGATTTTGGCGCAGGTTATACGTCTTTTCGCAACCTTCAGGCGCTCACCGTTGATAGCGTCAAAATAGACGGATCGTTTGTTCAAGGTCTGGCGGAAAGCCAGGATAATCAATTATTCATCCGCACACTGGTTGATCTGGCTAAATACTTTAACTTGGAAACAGTGGCTGAATGGGTGAACTCACCTGAAGAAGCTCAAATTCTGCGCGATTTCGGCGTTGATTTTCTGCAAGGGTATTATTTGGGGGAACCGGCTTTGACGCTACTGGAATCGGAAAAAAGTATTGCGCCGTCGCTGACCGCTTAGAGTTTTTTCACATCCATAAATCGCGTGATCAGGGTTTTTTGGAGAGCGCGTCGAGCTTTTCCTGCATGGCGGCCATTTGGCTTTTGAGAGAGTCCAGTTCGGAACTCTCCTCTTGCGCCCCCGGCGCCTTTTTGTTGCGCAGCTCCTGTTCTTCCGACTTGGGGGAAGAGAAAGGCGAGAACATATCTACCGCCTGTTGGAACATGGACATGTTTTGCCGAATTTGTTCCTCGTAATGCTGAAAGGGCGGCGCAGCGCCCATGGTGTTGGAGAGCGTTTTGCGCAATTGGTCTTGGTTGCGGGTGAATTGCTCCATGCTCATTTCTAAGTAACTGGGGAGATAGGATTCCATGCTGTCGCCGTAAAACCCGATGAGTTGACGCAAAAATTGGATAGGAAGAAGGTTTTGGCCTTTGCTCTCTTCTTCAAAAATGATTTGGGTGAGCGCCGAGCGGGTGATGTCCTCGCCGGTTTTGGCGTCGACAACTTGAAAGTCCTGCTGCTCTTTCACCATGGTGCATAAATGGTCCAGGGTCACGTAGGAGCTGGTCGCCGTGTTATACAGGCGCCGATTGGCGTATTTCTTGATGATGATGGGGTCTTGCTGAGCAGATCCGGTTTTTACCACGATGATTTCCGCCTTTGTTTAAGACATTCGGCCTGGCGTCAGGCTTGTTTGCACTATTGTGGCCTTTTCGCCGGGCTCTGCGCAAGCCTCTTTGTTGCTCTGCAATATCGGTCTATGGTGGTGTCGACGTAGATCAAGACATCTCATAAAAACATTAAAAAACAATGAGATAGGGAACAGCAGAGAGCAAGCGATAATCGTTGGAGATCGAAAAATGACTGAGATTGTAATTGCAGCGGCGTGCCGAACGCCGATTGGGTCCTTTCTGGGATCGCTGGGCGCCGCGCCCGCGCATGTACTGGGCGAAACGGTGATTACGGAGGTTTTGAAGCGCGCTTCGGTCGAGGGCGTCGATGTTTCCGAAGTGATCCTTGGTCAGGTGCTGCAAGCGGGCGAAGGGCAAAACCCTGTGCGTCAGGCGAGTATCGGCGCTGGAATTCCCAAAGAAGTGCCGGCGTGGAGCGTCAATCAAGTGTGCGGTTCGGGTCTGCGGGCAGTGGCTTTAGGGATGCAAGCGATTCTTGCCGGTGATTCCAGCATTGTTGTGGCCGGCGGTCAGGAGAGCATGAGCCAGTCAACCCATGTGGCGCATATGCGAAGCGGGCGTAAAATGGGTAATGTTGAATTCGTGGATTCCATGGTCAAGGACGGCCTTTGGGACGCCTTTAATGATTATCATATGGGGCAGACCGCCGAGAATGTCGCGGAGCGGTGGCAAATTTCCCGGACCGAGCAGGACGCCTTTGCGGCGGCGTCGCAAAACAAGGCTGAGGAAGCGCAGGCCCAAGGCCGCTTTGCCGATGAAATAATTGCCGTCACTCTCAAGGGGCGCAAGGGCGATGTGGTGGTCGCGCAAGATGAATATATCCGCAAAGGCGTCACGGCGGAATCGCTTGAGGGCCTGCGGCCCGCGTTTCAGCGTGACGGCGGCACGGTCACCGCCGCCAACGCCAGCGGCCTCAATGACGGCGCGGCGGCGCTGGTGCTGATGACGGCTGATGAAGCGAAAGCGCGCGGGATCGAACCCCTGGCCCGCATTGTTTCATGGGCGCAGGCCGGCGTTGATCCCGCCGTCATGGGAACGGGACCCATTCCGGCCAGTGGCAAGGCGCTTGAAAAGGCGGGCTGGAGCGTGGGCGATCTTGATCTGGTGGAGGCGAATGAAGCATTCGCGGCGCAAGCTTGTGCGGTGAACAAGGACATGGGCTGGGATATGGACAAGGTCAATGTCAATGGGGGCGCCATTGCGCTCGGTCATCCCATCGGCGCGTCAGGCGCGCGCATTCTGGTGACATTGGTGCATGAAATGAAAAGACGGGAGGCAAAGCGCGGCCTGGCGACTTTGTGCATTGGGGGCGGCATGGGCATTGCGATGTGTGTGGAACGCGCTTGACGCATCAATCTCATTTATCCCCAGAATTTACGGCTTGCGCTCCAAGCCATGTTTTCGCCATGAACGGCGCGTATCTCTTATGTCTTCAGGGGCCGCGCCGGCGAGGGTAGGAGAGCGAGAATTGTCAGTTATCGTTAAGTCCACCCGCCATGGCGGTTTCAGGCTGGGGCGCGCTGTGCGGCTTGTGCGCACTGGGGTGGTCCTGGTCGTGGCCTTTGCCTTTGGGGGATTGGCGCAATTGGATGCAAGGGCGGCCGAGCCCGAGGCGCCCATCTCCCGCATTAATCATTATTCTAACGAAGAAGGGGATTTTGGTTTTGTGCTGGACCAATCCAGCCGTTCTCCCATCATGCGCTTTGACGCCTCTCCAGAAATTTTAGTTCTCACCAGCGTGCCCGGACCGCGGGGCGACACGATTTATAAACTTGATAACGGCGCCACTATTTTACGGCAAACCCTGATCGGCGGCATGACGCTGTTTGACGCGTCTTTGTCCAAAGGGAGGCCCGTCGCGATGGACAGGGCGGGAGAAGCCCTTGTTTTGCCGCGCAAGGACCCGGTTCAAATACGCGCCCGCGCTCTTTTTCTCGCCGATAGGCTGAGCGTGAAACTTAATCGCGATATCACATTTAGAATGAATTGGACGCCCGCGCCCGATGACCGTCTGGCGCTGGCAACGCTGGCCGATGCGCTTGAGATGACGGGGT
>JAJFIM010000414.1 GCA_021774995.1 Alphaproteobacteria bacterium
TGACGGGCAAGATTTTGAGAATGAGGTTGCGATTTCAGGCAGCTTGACGTTCATATCGATGATGCAAGCCGCCAACTTGAGAAATTGAGATGGCTTTTCCGTCTCCAGACAGAGTCCGCCTATGATTGGGGCCAATCAATCTTTTAGCCCCGGATCAAGTCCGGGGCAGGCGCCCGCGTTTTGCCACGGTGACCTTAGTGCGGTTCTAACTTCTTTAATGGCCAGTGCCCGTAATTGATTTTGGAATGTCAGTCCGTAGATTCTGTCATTGTCTCGGATTAGATATCTCGGCGCTTCATTCCAAGGAAAAGCTTCAACGATCTGCCGCGCTGCCCATTCCGCTGTTGGACTTGCCGTCACGGCAAAGTGCACAAACCTTCTTCTCGCATGAGCAATCACAACAAAGACAAAGAGTAATTGAAAATTGATTGTCGGTACGACGACGAAGTCAATGGCGGCAATGCCATCAGCATGATTGCGTAGGAATGTTTTCCAAGTCTGAGATGGCGGTTTATTGAGCCTAACCATGTATTTGGAAACGGTAGATTGAGCAATCTCGAACCCAAGTTTGAGAAGCACACCCCCGTATTCTCGGAGCGCCCCAAAGTGGGTTCTCTCGGCGCATCTGACGGATCAAGGCTCGCAGCTCTCTTGCGGCGCCAACGAATAATTGTCTCTGGTTTGACAATCTGAATCTTCTCAAGAATTTCGGGCTGAATCCGATAAAGCTAAACGAACAAGAGGTGGGCGGCTTTGGTTAGGTTTAGTCGCTTGGGCGCGTTTCTTTGAAGAACAATAGCTGTTGCCGTAAAGCGAATATTTCCAGTTTCAGATCTCGGCGACGATTTGAACAAGCCGAAAACAAAGGCGCTAAAAATGTTCCACATGAAGCTCATGCTCTGAGCTTAGGATGATTCGCGAAAACCGCAGAATCTCAACGCGGATGGAATAAATGGAAGGCACAGTTCGTGGGTTCGCAACAGACTCTATGCATCAAAACCTGAAAAACACTGTAAAAACAATGGACTGCTTGGTGGGCCCGGTAGGACTCGAACCTACGACCAGACCGTTATGAGCGGCCGGCTCTAACCAACTGAGCTACGGGCCCCCGGGGCAGCCAAGCCCAATGGGTGTTACGCGCCTTTCCTATCGCAGCTTTGCGCCGCACTCAAGTGCTTGATGACGCAACACCCCATTTAGGTCCGATTTTGAGCCTCATTCTTGCCTGATTTAACGTCCAGCCTTTGCCGCCCGCGCCATTGCCTGACCCTGACCCATTTCGGCGCCCTCGTAATAAAGGCATCACCCCCCATGACCCACACACTCAAACGCTCCGCACCGGATTTGAAGCGCCTTCTCCTTATTGGCGGTTTTTGCGCTGCGGCGCTTTTTCTCTCCTCTCCCAGCAGCGCGGACGAAAATGACGGCGATTTTCGCCGCCAAATAACCGTATCCGGCCTAGGTGAAATTCGCGCCGTCCCTGACATGGCAAATTTAAGCGCGGGGGTCATTTCCCTGGGCGACACCGCCGCACAAGCCTTGGAGAAAAATACAAACGACATGCAAGGCGTGTTTAACGCGCTCAGCCAATTGGGCATTGCTCAAAAAGACATTCAAACCTCGAATTTTTCCGTGTCTCCGCGTTATGGCCGCTATGACAAAAGCGACATACCCCCAAAGATTATCGGTTATCAGGTTTCTAATTCCGTAACCATCACCCTGCGCGACTTGGACAAACTTGGGGAAGCTCTGGACAGCTTTGTCACGGCGGGCGCTAACAATCTGGGCGGCGTGCAGTTTGGTTTTGCCGATCCTTCCGCGTTAAAAACCAAAGCGCGCATTGCGGCGGTCAAAGACGCGAAGGCCCGCGCCAAACTTTATGCCGAAACAGCGGGCGCGACATTGGGCCCCGTGCTGACCATCCAGGAAAGCGCGGCGCCGCGCCCGATGCCGGTGATGGCGCGCATGTCCGCCATGGTCGAAGATTCCTCCGTGCCCATTGCCGCCGGTGAAAACGCGGTTTCGGTCAGCATCACGGTCACTTTTTCTTTGGAGTAAACCAGCGGGCTCCCGCGGAATTTACAGTCCCGGAGTAAGAATGGAATTATCCTCAGCCATCTGAATGATGGTCGGCGCGCAATTGCGCGCTTCTTCGGCCGGCACATGACCAAAAGCGCAAATAATAATGCGGTCGCCAGGCTCGGCGAGCCGGGCTGCGGCGCCATTGATCCCGAATTTCTTGGAATCGCGCTCCGCTTCTATGGCGTAGGTCGTGAAGCGCGCGCCGTTTGTGATGTTCAAAACATCGACCTGCTCGTAGGGCAGTATGCCCGCCATATCAAGGATATTGCGATCGACGGAAATAGACCCTTCATAATGAAGGTCTGTTTGCGTGACCACGGCGCGGTGGATTTTGGCCTTTAACATTGTCAACAGCATAATATAACTCCTGTTGTCCTCAGCATATTCAGATAATCACTAATTGTCCAAAAAGCTGCGTAGTTTGCGCGACCGGCTTGGGTGTTTCAGTTTTCGCAAAGCCTTGGCTTCGATTTGCCGGATACGCTCGCGCGTGACGGAAAATTGCTGCCCCACTTCTTCCAGAGTATGATCCGTGTTCATCCCAATTCCAAACCGCATGCGCAGAACCCGCTCTTCGCGCGGCGTCAGACTGGCCAGAACCCGCGTCGTCGTCTCGCGCAGATTGGATTGTATCGCCGCGTCAATCGGCAGAATTGCGTTTTTGTCTTCAATAAAATCGCCAAGCTGACTGTCTTCCTCGTCGCCAATCGGCGTCTCCAATGAGATCGGTTCTTTGGCGATCTTCAATACTTT
>JAJFIM010000415.1 GCA_021774995.1 Alphaproteobacteria bacterium
CGGATATAGCCATCCTCATCCATGCGCGCAAGATCGCCCGTGTCGAACCATATCCCGTCATTGATCACGTAGAGCTCTGGCCGCTTGAGATAGCCGACGCAAATACTGGCGCCGCTCGCCTCTAACCGTCCTTCGCTGCCACACGGCAATTCTCGGATATCCTCGTCGACGATCCGCACCGCTGAATGATCGACAGGAACTCCGTCGCTGCCAAACACTTTTTCTTCCGGGTCACCAAGCTTCACGCTGGTCACCACCAGAACCTCAGTCATTCCCCAAACTGAAATGATTTCCGCTTCCAGGTTTTTTTTGGCGCGGCGTACAAGCGCCGGCGGGATTGGTGCGCCGCCTGATACGAACAGTCGGAATTTCGATAGGTCCCGGTCCGCAACACCAGGCAGATCGGCAAGGTCCGCAAGGAAGGGCGTTGCCCCCATGCAAATGGATGCGCCTTCCTGTTCGATCAAATCTGCTGCCTTTACCGGGTCCCAGATATCCTGATAGATCACCCTCGCGCCGACTAGCGAGGGGAGTAGCAACCCGAAAAGATAGCCAAGCTGATGAGCAAGCGGTGTCGGGCAGAAAATTACATCCCCATCAGTGATTTCAAGCCGCTCCGCAAATTGCCGGACATTCGAATAGAGCGTGTTGGCAGTATGCATAACCCCCTTGGGCTCGCCCGTTGTTCCCGACGTGAATAGCAGCTGCATAAGCTCGTTGGCGTGGGGTGAGGCAATTGGCTCTGGAAAAATTATATCAGTAGTCAGACGGCCAAACCCAAAGTCCGGGTCATCGTCATCCAACACAATGACATGCTCCAATGCTGGCAGGTCGCGCTGCAGGTCCTGAGCCATAGATTTGAAATCGAAGGACCGGAATTCCTTTGGCACAACAAAGATTTTGGATCCCGTTAATTCCAGCATGTAGTTGAGTTCTTTTTCCCGCAATACTGGCATCAACGGGTTGGTCACCGCGCCAATCCGAACACAGGCGATCGCTAGTGCATAAAATTCCCAGCGGTTATTTAGTTGGAACGAGACAATATCACCCAGGCCGATCCCGAGTCTGAGGAGATTGGCTGCGATCTTCTTCGAGATATCCTGAAGGTCTTTAAAACTGAGCGAGAAGACCTCGTCACGCTCCGTAAGACACGACACAATCGCCGTACGGCCCGGATATTTCTCTGCCCATAGATCAAAATGGTCGATCAGAATCTTGTTTTCCCAGGCGCCTCCCGAAACCATCTTGTCGACCGTTTCCTCGGACAGGAAAACCGAACGTCCCTCGTGAGATTTCATGGCATTTCTCCCTCTCATTCACCAATTACCCTGATCAAGTCCCGACTTGATCGTGCCCTTGTTCAAATAGTGACAGCCAGGCGCGTCGCTTCGTCAATCGCCCGCATGGCGTTGAGTTCGCTCGCGATATTCGCCCCGCCGATTAGGTCAAACGCCATGCCAGCGGTTTCAAGTTCGTCGGCGAGGGTTCGCTCCGACAACTGCCCGGTACAGATCACGATTGTTTCCGCGCTGATCGTACGAGGCTGCCCATCGATATCGATATGTAGGCCGTTATCGTCGATGGCGCGGTAGGCAACACCCTTCAGCATTTTTACATTTGCGTTTGAAAGACGCGTGCGTTTGATCCAGTCCGTGGTGATCGACAGCGTGCGGCCCAACCTGCCGGGGCTGCGCTGGAGCATGGTGACGATTCGCAAAGGTTTTGGATACTTTTGTTCACTCGGCGCAAATCCGCCGGCGAGTTCAACGTTGTCCCGGAGACCAAATTCGGGAAAAAAATTAGTTACCTTTGGCGTCCGGGCACCGCCAAAGAGGAGAAATTCCGCGACATCGAACCCGATCCCCCCGGCACCCAATATGGCAACCCGTTGCCCTGCCTTGCGTTTTCCAGACAGAATATCGTCATAAATCGCGACCTTGGGATGATCGATCCCCGGGATCGCCGGGATGCGTGGTTGGACGCCGGTCGCGACGACAACCCTGTTGAACGCGATCAGATCCGATACAGTTGGCGCAGAGCCGAGTTCAACCACAACCCCCTCATCCACCAACCGGTTCTGCAGGTATCGCAGCAATTGGCCGAATTCGGACTTGTCTGGAACCTGCCGGGCCAGATTGAGCAATCCTCCCAACCGGACACTTTTCTCGAACAATGTGACCCGGTGCCCGCGCGCGGCCGCTTCGGCCGCACAGGTCATTCCCGCCGCACCGCCGCCAACGATTGCGACCGAAAGCCTGGTGTCGGCACGACCAGTCGGAAATTCGACTTCCCGCAAGGCACGCGGATTGACGAGGCAGGTCGGCACCTCACCAATAAAAACTTTATCCAGACAGGCCTGATTACAGGCAATGCAGGTATTGATCGATTGATCAGCGCCCTCAGTACATTTTCGGGCAAAATCCGGATCGGCCAGCATCTGCCGGGCCAACGACACTAGATCGGCGGTACCGTCTGCGATCAGTCGTTCGGCATCATGGGGATCATTGATCCGGTTGGACGCAATCACCGGGATATCAACTACGTCCCGAATGGCGGCGATCTGCTTGGCGAAGGCAACGCGCGGGGTAACGTACGCCACGGTTGGCACCCGGGATTCGTGCCAGCCGATCCCGGTATTGATACAGTCGACCCCCTCGCCTTCCAACAACGCGGCAAGAGACAGAATATCCTTCTGGGCCATACCCCCTTCCACAAGTTCAAGCGCCGATATCCGGAATAT
>JAJFIM010000416.1 GCA_021774995.1 Alphaproteobacteria bacterium
CGCTTCGTCATCAGCCGCGGGCTCGGCTTCAGCCTCTGGTTCCGGCTCGGGCTCGGGCTCGGGCTCGGGTTCCGGCTCTACTTCAGGTTCAGGTTCAGGCTCTGCTTCCGGCTCTTCGCTGTCAGCAACCAACGCCCCGTCCTCATCGACCTTTTGCGTCAATTCAAGAACTTCGGCCTGTTCTTCACTCTCAGATGCGCTTTGTTCGGGCGCCTTGTCTGAAACGTCTTCCGGCGCGGTTTCCGCTGCGGGCGCAGCTTCATCGCCGCCTTCATCTTCTTCAGAGATGATTCTACGAATGGAGGCAAGAATTTCCTCCATTGTGGGCTCTTGTTGGGTTTCCTGTTCAGACATAAGACTAACCGTATCTGTTGCGCATCATCTGCTGGTCTTGAAAAACTGCCGTGACGTTACGCCATCACCGCCGAAAACACCAGCGCCTCAATCTGCAATTCTATCGGACCTTAGGTTAATTTTTGGGCAACAAACCCCCGTCAATCATGACTTGAGTTGGCTTCAATCAGTCTATGCCAAAACCGAAAAGCTTGCGGCGGACATTCTTATAATTCTTCTCAGGATCGTAGAGTTCGACGGGCAGGCCCAGGCCACTCCCCGTTAGTCTGCCAATGGCCGCAACGAGTTGATAAGCTGAGACATATTCCTCTCTTTTGGCCCGAACCAACGCCACGCGCGAATCCAGAAGTTCCTGCTCCGCATTGAGCACTTCGACCGTCGTGCGCGCGCCAACGCGGGCTTCTTGCCTGACGCCCTCATAGGCGATTTCATTCGCCCGCACCTGCTCTTCACTTGCAACAATGGTGGCGCGGGCGGAAACGAGAACTTCCCAGGCATTAGTCGCGGCTTGCACCACCTGGCGCTGAGCGTCCGTCACCAGCAGGCGTGAGCGGCTGTGCAATTGCTTGGCTTGTCTAATCCGGGAATATTGCGCGCCCGCCTGATAAAGCGGCCAAGTCAGTTGCGCGCTGAAGGTTGTTGAAGAACTATTGGAATTGATTTGGTCAATCTCATTGCCCACATTATACCGCGCCTGCAGATCAACCGACGGCAATAAAACGCCTTTGGCTTGATTAATGTCATATTTCGCCGCGTTCTCCGCCTCTTGCGCGGAGATCAGATTGGGATTATTCGCGGCGGCCACTTCAATCGCTTCATCAATATTCGATGGCAAAGGAGGCAATCCCGGAGGCTCTTCAAGATTTCCCGGCGCCTGGCCAATCACAACTCCATAGCGGGATGTGCTCTCCGCCAATTGCGCTTCTGAGATTGCCAAATTCGACTTCGATCCGCTCAAGCGCGCCTGAGACTGGGCAACATCGGTTCTGGTGATTTCACCGACGCGAAAGCGATCCTGGGAGGCTTCCAATTCCCTCTGTAACACTTCAACATTGTGTTTGTTCAGATCTATCGTGGCGCGATCACGGATCACATCCATATAGGCCGTCACTGTGTCCAGCAATACCTGCTGCTCGGCCGCCCAAAGTTGCGCCCTCACGGCGCGCACTTGCGCATCAGCACTGCGCGTTGCGTTGATCGTCCTCCCCCCCCGGAAGAGAGGCTGAGTGGCGGTGAGAGAACCGGAGAATTGTTGCGAGTAAAGTATCGAGTTCGTCGCCGAAACAGAGCCCCCAAAGAAGCCGGTGGAAATCTGGCGGCGGCTCTGACTTGACGTGACCGAGCTGTTAAGCGTGACAGTCGGGCGCCAGCCGGCCCGCGCCTGAGAGGCCGTTTCATCGGTTGCCCTGAGCCGCGCCCGCTCCGCCATAAGCGTAGGATTGGTGTTGTAAGCCGCCACCAAAGCGTCTTCCAGAGTCTCGGCGGAAGCCTCAACTGAAACAAATAATGTGAGGGCTGCAACAGCCGAGGCCCTATACAGACCCAATTTCCAAAACCTCATATTCCTGCAATCCTCATTTTCCTATGCGCTCCGATGCGCATTCATCGTTAAGTGACTTTAACCACAATTCTTATCATTTCATTAAACTTTAAGATATTTCACGTCGCCGACGCCGCCTTCGCCGAATCAGAACTCATATCATGCATGCGGCCAGCCAGCGCGTGGCGCTAAAAAACGAATTTTTCTTCTCTTTCAAATCCCGGTAAAATTGGTGCGCTTGCATCAAATATCACCCGTTTATCAATGGTTTCCCGTCCGTCACGGACAAATTTAGTGAACAGATAAGCATGATCGCCCGCCGGATCGGCGATGACCGCAACCAGCCTCCCCCCGTCTTTGAGTTGACCCAGCAAAGCCTCAGGCTCAATTTCGATCGCGCCATTCAGGAAAATCACGTCAAACGTACCCTGATCCGGGCAGCCTCCAACCAAATCAGCGGTCATGACGGCTGCATTATCGACCCCCATCTCCGCCAGAACGGCGCCGGCCGTTTGCGCCAAGTCCGTGTCGCATTCCAAACCAACCACCGCATCGGCCAATTGCGCCAGAACCGCCGCCGAATAACCGGTCGCGCAGCCCACATCCAGCACCGCGTCACTGGCGTCAACGCCGGCGGCCTGCAACAATTTGGCGAAACAGCGCGGCTCCAACAGGTACCGCCCCTCCCCCACAGGCACATGTTCGCTCATATAGGCGAGGGATTGCTGAGGCCGGGGCAGAAACTTTTCACGGGGAATGCGCGCCATAGCCTGTTGAATCCGCATATCCGTTACATCATTCGGGCGGACCTGACTTTCGACCATATTCGCGCGCGCTGCGGCAAAATCGATCATGGGATAAGGGGCTCCTGTGCCACTGCCATTAGAGATCCTGCGCTTATACAAGGCAGAAGAATGAAATACAATCTGGCGCGCTCAGGCTTAAACTAGCCTGAAGATTGCGTCCCATATACACGGACTCCATTGTCGTCAGCCCCGCCGGATGCTATAGCCGGGCGCTTCATACACCACATTTCAAAAACGCGCCCCGTTCTTGGAAATGGCCACGTGGCGGAGTGGTGACGCAGCGGATTGCAAATCCGTGTACGCCGGTTCGATTCCGGCCGTGGCCTCCAAAGACTTCAATGACGTGAGGGGTTATCGACGGGGGGCGCTCACCGCACAGGGGCGGAAGGTTTGAGCGCCAGCAACCGGTACACGCCGATTTCCCCCTCATTCATCGCTTCCAGCCGATTCGCCCACAGCGCAGCCTGGTTTCCGACCATGCGCATCACCGCAGCCTCCTGGGCGGACGACAAATCCTTATTCTTGAGCGTGTTAAGAAGCCGGCGCCACCCGGCCCATCCCTGTTCGATCATTGCGGCGTATCGCGCCGTAACGTCTTCTGAGACGCGGGAGTTAAGCCCGGCTTCTTCAATCGCCGCCTTGTATTGCTCAGCGCTCCAAAGATTGGCGTCGCCCCACAGGCGCGGGAACAGCGAGGCTGCTTTCTCTTTGTCGAGATCGCCCTTCAGGGTCACATAATCCGTTACCAACAAAGACCCGGTATGTTTGAGAGACGCAGCGGCCTGCTCAATTAAACGAGGTTTATTTTGAACAAAAAGAAATTCCTCAAAGGAAACGATAGAGTTAAATTTATCTTCTGGTAATTCTATTGTCTCGGGATCATAGGCGCTAATGGTGATTTTTTTGGCCATGCCGTTCACCATGCATTGCTTATTTGATTCCTCCACGGCGATATCGCGACTATCATAACCGGTGATCCAAACATCTGTCTCCCGCACGATATCACGCGCCGCTCCAGCCAGACCCGACCCAAGAACGCCTAAGTTTTTTTCGTTCGTAAGAGACAGATTTTTGATAAGATCAGTATGGTGAGCGGCGTTCCCAGGCCCCAAATAACCCTCCCCCCACAATCCTTGCGCAAAAGCCATGGCCACCAAAACGTCTGAGACATCCTGAAAAGGATTTTCTCCGGCCTCTTCCGCCTGACCCTCTTCATCTAAAAGCGCCGGCGGAGGGGGCGCATAGTCCACGCCTTCCCACCACGCGGCAAATTTGCCTTTGATGTCTTTGGGCGCAATCCGCTCAAGGGGTTTGGTAAAAAGATTAGTCACTATTATTGCTTTTATTTCGCGAAATTTTCAAGACTTGGGATCTGAAGGCGCATCAGGAACCAGCAAAACAAAGCTCCGTTAATATTGCATTAAATACACCAGTTTCAGTTAACCCTGACGCTCTCTTTTTCCTCGCCTGAGGGCAATGCGCCCTGAGAATCTCCAACCCACGCCAAAATATCACGCCACACCGTTTCCGCCTGAAGATCGCGCAACAGCATATGATATCCGTTTTGATAAACAACTACACGCTTCGGGCCGCCCAGCCTCGCCGCCGCATTTTCAATTGGTTTGCGGGGAATAATCTCGTCTTTGGCGCCGTAAAGAAGCAATGTGGGCGTATTTATGCCGTCCACAGACAAATATCCTTCATCCATGAGTCCGACCAGGCCATATATGGCGTCAGCCCGCGTACCTTTAATCACAAGCTCGTCAAAATAATTGGCGCGGAGCATCTCAATGTTATCGGACGGCGTGATTTTAAGGCCAGACCCCGTTAAAGTCTTGCCGGGAAAAGTATGCGCCGCGAGCCACAGACTTATTTTGTAAAATGGATTGAGAACAGACCATCCCCAGACAGCCGGGGCCACAAGTATAAGTCCGTCAATAGTCAAGGCTTCGGAGCGCGCCAAACTGGAGATCGCAACGGCGCCGCCCATGCTGACGCCCATCAAATAGACAGGCGCGTCGGGATGCGTCGCGCGCACCAGGGAAACCATGTCTTCCACGTCCCAAGACAGCGCCTCCGCGCCCGCCCAAAGCCCCCGTCCGGGAGACCGGCCAAAGCCCCTTTGATCGAAAGAATAAAGCGTGACGCCGCGCTCGGCCAACCAGGG
>JAJFIM010000417.1 GCA_021774995.1 Alphaproteobacteria bacterium
CCGGCGCTGTCCTTGCCCTTGATTGAAAAGTGGCCAATCTCGCCGACTGTTGAAATCGGAAGAAGGAAAGAGATATTCGGTGGCGGAAACCCAGCCCCCGTCCAGACTGAGAGCCGTGCATTTAGCGTTTGAGCCGCATCAGCGTCATTTCCTGCATAAGCCATGTTAACGGCGAACGTTCCGTATTCATCGCCCGACGTTCCTTTAGCAATTCCGCCCCTGATCGACGTATAAAGGAAAGCGGCATTAAGAGAATTGTGCGCCTCGATCCGCACTTCCCCGGCATCTGCAAAGTCCGCTTTGACCTGGCTTCTAAGCAAAGCCTGAACTGGGTTTGCCGATGCTCTGAGAACCTCAAACGAGTTGCCGCCATCTATCGACACTTGAAGCCGGGATGCCGTCAGAGACGCGCGGTCCGCACCACCTACTTTAAAATCTATCTGATCGTCAGTGTCCGACGTGATGGACGTATCGCCATCGGAGTCAAGAACAATCTCGTTTCCATTGACATCAAATACCTTGCCGAACCTGAATAAATACGTTGCGCCAAGGTTGATCGGCGCTATCTCAATGTCGCCCGTTTCAGAGCCGCTTGTGTTCGAAACTATTTTCCATTTTATCGTGCCATAGTCTTGGAGCGCGTTGCCCGCAGAATCTTTTCCTCTGAAAGCGATAGTTCCCAATGTTCCAACAGCTGAGATTGGCGTGTTCACATGCAGGGAAGGATTGCTCCCTGCGCCACCCCAAAGAGCAAGAGAGACCGCATCTGCGCTGTCTGCATCGTTTCCGTTGTACGCAACTTTCGCGGCCCACGCGCCGTATTCAGCCGTGTTCGCATTATCTCCGATGGATGTCAGCAAACGAGCGTAGAGGAAGTCCGCCGCCGCATCGTTATGACCCTCATGCCGCAAATCAGCCACGCTGGCGAAGTCCGCCGAGGCATCGCATCGCATCTTTAATTGAGCAGGGTTCGCGGACTGCCTGCGCACTGTAAGACCATCCACAACATCTGCGTCGATGATCACGGCCTCATTGATTTTGCCGGACAGGTGAGACGGTCGCCAGTTGATCGCCTCGATCACCGGCACGACGATCTCCGCTACCGCTTGACCTGAATAATGTAAGTCGCCATCACCGCCCGAGCCTGCGCCCAAAACACTTGTGCCAAAAACTTCGACATCCAACATCGACGGGAGATATTGCTGATACTTAGACGGCCAATAGGAAATTTCTTTGATCGTGATTGCGTTGGTTGACGTGCCCTCTTCCTTGATCGTCGGCGTGAAGTTACCCGGCAGACGCGCATTATATCCATAATATGACCACGCTATATCGCCCTCATAAGTGCCGTCGCCATTGAAACCGATTTGGACGTTTGCCCCAATTCTTGAAACGTAAATTTCAGCGTCCAGACCAGTCAGCGTCGCAGACCATGAAAACTCAGCCACCATAACCGCAGTTCCGGAGGGGTTTTCATTCCACAATTGCGCGCGGGTGTTTGAAATCAGAAGCTTATCGCCCGCTGCGCCACCAAGTTTGACGTGAACCCAAGGCGCTTCGAGGAGCAGGCTCATGTCCGCGACTTTGAAACGTAAAGAGTGACTGGCAACTCCTATGTCAACGGTCGGAGTCCACGCCGTTGATTGGAGCGCATAGGATGCTGAGAAGGATTCCGTGGTCTTGAAGTGATAGACCTCGCGGGGATTAAACCCGTCCCGCTTGATCGATGTCATCGCCGCAAAATCCAGATGACCGATGTTCCTTGCATGGGCCAGAAGACGAATAGTCTCCATTGTCTGGATCTGTTCTTTTTGACTCGTACTACCGCCGTATGACCCGCTCGCATATGAGGCTGGCATCACGCTTGACATCAAAATGATGTCCGGCGTCGTGGTGTACGCCTGCATTGTTGTGATTGCGGAATCGATGTTTTTGAGCGTATCGATGGTGTTGTCAATCCCATCGACAGCGCCAAGAAGCCACAGGACTAAATCAGGATTTTCCGCGACCACATAGGATTCCCAAGAGCCGGTCGTGTACCAGGCGCGCGGGCCTCCGACCGTTGTGATCGAGGCGCTTTCAAATTGATCCGTTCCTGATCCAAGCGAAATGAGGTCAACAAACGTGATTGTTGCGTCCGGGTAAGCTTGAGAAATCTTCGTCTTGAGATGGCCGACAATCGAATTAGCACTTGTTCTGTTTGTGCTTCCGCCGATCACCGAGCCTTGGATTGAATGAGATTCGCCGACGATCACGATCTTGATAGCGCCTTCGTCCGCCGCCTTCATGGTTTGCTTTAGATGCTCGGCAGTAACTCCGTTCCACATCGGAGGGTGCGTCGGCAATGACAAGCGATGAACTGCTTTTTGGGACACGCCGGTCAGGGTGCCCTCGCCGATGAAGATTAGATTCCACCAATTTGTGAGCGTCGGCGCGTTGTAAACGCCCGTTGAACCATAGGGAAAATAGAGATAGCGCGCGCCCTCCGCCAGAGCGGCAGTGATTGCAGCTTGAATCTCGGTGGTTTCGTCTGACCCATCGCCAATCGCCCAATAGTCCGCGACGTTGATTATGCCATATCTATTTTGCAGTCCAAGGGGCGTTCTCGATACCTCGTACCATTCGCCTGACTGTAATTTAAACGAAATCGTTGTCATGCCTGATATTGGAAAATCCACACCGGTTTGGGTGTGTAATTTGTTCGCGCCAGACCCATTCTTGATTGTGATCGTGTCGCCCGCATCCGCCCGAACATCAATCACTGTGCCGTTGGTGAAAGTCGTGGTGGTGATCGTATTCAGATCATCCGCCGTGCCTGATTGAGCCGCCGCAATAATTCCGGCCCGGTCTGCTGTGATCTTACCGGCGGCAATCGTGAATATTGATTCCGCGAGTCCACCGGCAAATAGTCTCGCAACATTGTCTAAGTTCACGGTCTTGAGTTTCCACACCCCGCCGATGTTTACCCAAGAGGCTGAGAACTGCCCCGCAATACCTGTTGAGAGCGTGACCGCGCGCCCACCGTTATCGATATTTCCGTTATCAGCGACCTGGATGTCTGACCCGCCGCAGATGACCATGATCTCTTGGCCCTCATAACCGTTGAGGAAATTCGTGATCGTGGTCGTACCGCTCGTGGTAAAAACAGGGCGATTCTTAACCGCTGGCGTGGCGCTCGCTGCAAGCGTCGTTGAGGGATCAGCGACGACGCGCATCCACCGCCCGTTTCCTGTCGAGGCGGCGCCGGTCGTCGGACGGAGATAGAGATAATCGTCATCCGCGTTTGCATCTGCTGAGATCCATTTGAAGATCCCGCCACCTTGATCTCCAACGGCCTGATACCCCCTCACAAGGGCGAGATCGTTATTCGCGAAAAGGGCCGCCGCATCCATCGCCTTTAAGGTCGTGAAGGTGTCGGTCAGCGTTTTGACGTACCCCTTCACATAAGGCAGATCGTATTGCTGGCTTGATCTTGTGATTTCAGGATTGCCGTTGACGATAGCTAAGGCTTCATCCGGGATGCTTGTTGAAGCGGCTCTTGCGGCAAGGACCAGGGGATCGGACAGAGTGATTTTGTCCGTCAAGTCTCCATTGCTGTAGAGTGTGACAAAAGATTTCACGCTTGTTTGGCTCATGCGCGCGACAAGGGCGAGAGTTTTTGCCGATGCCGTCGCCAGCAGGCCGAAATAATCATTCGGGTTTGTTGCGAGATCGTTGGCGTAAACCCTCAATTCACCCACACCTGACGCAGCGTTGATCTTTAAGATGCCTTCCAGAATATCCCGTTGGATCTCAAGCCTGACCCGCTTCCACAATCCTGCTGAAGCAGAATCATCGGCTCTAAAGGTGTCGAAATTATCAGGAGCGGTATTGTCCGCATTATCCCTGACGAACATGCCTCCCTTGCCGTCCGTCGAGGACGTGAGATAGCGCACAAAGGCAATCTCGTTATTCAGATAGCCCGTTTCCGCTTTCAATGCAGCGATGGTTTGAACGAACATTGATGCCCGAACCGGGGACGGGTCATTCAAGCCGAGCTTTGTCGAGTCGAGAATGACCATGTAGGAGGATGGAACGTCCAGCAGCACGGTTTTAGTCTGGGCTGAAAGGGAGAGTTTTGCATCACCGTTTGAAGACTGGACGACCGTCGTGCGCTGCAATGTTGTGCCGGCAGACAATGTTCCGATGCCAAACTCCCACTCAGACCCGTCAAGGAGAAGGTAAGGCACGAGCGTCGTTGAACTTGGCGTCAGCCTCGTAGCGAACGCCTGCATGGCTGTTTGATTGCCTGTTAGAGTCATGTCGTTAAGACCCGAACCCTCGCATGTTTCAAAGATGCGATCAGCAAGAGAGATAAAGCTCATCGAGACTCCACCCATTTCATTGTTTTGCGGCTGCGCGAGATAAGCTGCGACAGCCCGGTGATTTGGTTCAGCCTGGCGAGCATCACGTCTTTCGAGATGTCGCCGGTTTCTGTTTGTCCAATCAGAACTTGATCCGAGACGCCCGCCTGGCGTTCAAGGTCGAGCATTGATTGCCGCTCATTGTCGTAAATTCCGGTCATTGACATTGACCATTGACGGACCCGTCCGCCACGGCTGACAAACTCGGCCCTTGATCGGTTCGCTCTGGTTATGAGCCCATCGTCACCCCATTCTTCCAAGAAGCCTGGCGCGTAATTGATCGACGGCCGGAACATTGCACCGGCCCAGGCGCGTCCGATGTCGAAGTACCCAAGAGCCACGCGTGAAGTGCCGACTATGTTTCCCCGCCAGTACCTTGCCGTCTTCTGCGCCGACGGAATGTGCGTGTGATACCCGTATCCCGGCGCAATATTAGTGTTGATGGCGCCTGAATCGTACGCCGCCCCCGTTCCCGGCGTGCCTCCGTCCGCATCCAAGAGATGCTGGATCGTGTCGGTTGCAGCCAGAGGCTCGACCCACGTTTTCTTCGGGTCATTATTTCTCAACACCGCAATCGCCAAAACGTCGATCAGGACATCAGCGCCGAAATCGATCTCGAAATACGCAGTCGAAGCTTTTGATCTCCAAATGTCGCTGATCTGCCTTGACCCGAGTTTAGACGCAAGCATGGACAGTTCTTCACTGTTCGACGTTATCGATACTCCGGGAGCATCGACGTGATTGATGTGCGAGAACCAGACCATTACCCTAAAAGCCTCAGTTCAACGCGGTCGTTTTTAGACTCGCCTTTGATCCCGACGATTGAAAACTTCTTTCCCGCAGATAATCCATACCGCTCATCCGTGATCTGCACGATGTCCCTGAACCTTGCAGCAAATCCTGCTCTTGAAACCTGACACCTGAACAATTCACGATCCTTGAAAAGATCGAGAAATGTTGTGAGCTGCGCCGCCGCGTCAGCTTCCGTGGCGAAATAAGTCTCCATCAGTCCACCGTCCACCGAACGATTGTGGACCACGTTGATCTGACCCCGTTCCTCTTTCACTTTCGAATAGGGCAGTGAATAGGAATCGATCTCAGCCGTTGTAAGAGATCCCGCCAGGCTATCTGTGCTCTGGACGGTCCAGTTTTTCTTGTAGCCGAACTGCTGTGCGTGTCTTGGTCTGACGGGGTTTCTCAACCTTCGAAGAGAGAGAACGTCTGTGTCGTCCCACACAAACTTTGCAGCCTGGACATCAGGCACGTTTATGATGTCGATATTCAGCCTTACGTCCGTGCCCTGTCCGTACCACGCTGCAAGAGGACGGAGCATGGCGTCGAAGACTGTTTGACCTGTGATGCTCGACGCACCGTCTGCGTAGTAGCCCGCTATTCCACCGAGAACAGATAGGAATGACGGAATGAAGATGAATTGCGGTGAGATGTTCAATCTCTGTTGCGCGATCTTCAGCAAAATTGCGCCTGTCTGACTTTCGTAAGAGATCGCATTGTCGCCCTGCAAATCGCATGTGATCACGCCCGCCGCCGTGGTTCCTAATTTGAAATGACCCGTCGCCAAGCAGGTTACATAGGACCCAGCCGGTACTACTGCGCTGACAAGAGCGTTAAAATCCGCCACATTCGAGTCGAAGGTCAGCGGCGCGCCTTTGTCCCTCACCGCCGTGATTGCCTGAATTGGTCCATCGTGGATCTGGTAAATAAGCTGTGCGAGCACCTGGAGCACCGGCGTCGCGTTAAAAACTTGCCCAAACGCCAGGGGACGAAGCCGGTCAATGAGACCTTGATCCCCGCCACTCAATGTTTGACCGTCATAAACGTTCGTTTGAAGAGGGGCGTCCAGAAGCGAGGACGTGTTCTCAACCTGGATCGTCACCTGTTTAGAATCTGAGTCGAACCCCAGACCTAAAGTTTCAACGAGCAAGCGGTATTCCTCAAACGGCGCGTCATCGGCGCCCAGGAAGATCCGCACTCGTTGACCGTCGATTGCAAACCCTGAAACCATGCTATCGATCCCACCGTCAGCATTCGCCAAGGTGATCCGGCCCAATTGGGTTTGCGCCCTTCTGGATGAGTCCGGGTTAAGGGGCAATGTCCGGTCAACCTGGTAGGCTTGTATCGCGCGAGGATCAGCGCGCATGTTCGGCCTCACCCGGTCAGTCGGTTTTGTGATGTAATCCCCGTCCGAATAAACGAATGACGTGCTTTGAGGGAATGTCAGATCCGCCTCTGAAGTGACAAATCCCACCGGCGACCACGAAATCGGCTCAATCCCCATGCCTGAAAATGGAGGGATCAAGGCAAGGGCGAACATCTCGATCACGAACCTGCTTTCGAGATCAGACGAGTCCATCAAAGCATCGAAGGAATCCGTTCTGATTGTGATGTCGTCCGTCGTCATGATCGGAGACGACATAATCGCAGCGTTCATCAGGGTCATGCCGCGAACCCTTGCGTCGCGAGGAAGTCCTTAAGGTCGTCCTTCATTTCTTCCATGGTGATGTTCAATTGATCGATACCCGCCGAAAGAACGGATGTCTGAACGTCGATTGAGTCCGTCACGTCTATCGACGTTGAGTCCTGATTGAGATTTGCCAGGTCACTCGTCGTCAGCGCTGTTTGAGTTGGGAGCGATGTCTGGGACGCAGCCAGGAGGCTGGAGAGTGTATCGGTCGGAGTGTTCGCAAGGGCGTCCGTGTTCTGGGCTGCTATGGTTGTGAGCGCGATGTACTCAGACAGCAGATCCGTCAGGAGAACGTTAGTCGTGTCGATACGGGCCAGTTGAGCGTTCAACACATCGAGAGCCGGATCAGGCTGAGACAGAATATCCCTGATTTCCGTGACGAGATCGACCTGCGCCTGCAATCTTTCAGCCTCGGAGAAAAGATCGGCAGACCGGCCGGCGGCATTCTCGCTCACCGCTTTCAGCGTGTCCGTGACGTTTGTAAAATCATTCTGGAAAGAGCCGGAAGAGGCAAAGAGCGATCTGGAAAGTTCGATAAGCTGATTGGCCACTTGCGGCAGGGCCGTCAGCGCCGATTCATTGCCCGCCAGAGCGTCAGCGGACAGCGTGCTGAACCTGCCTCTCAGCTCTTCAATGCGCGCGTTAGGGCTTAGTGGTGAGAACTTGTCAAGTAATCCTTGACGAGTGCTTGCGAGCGTCTCAGAGAATGATTTAAACGCTTCTGCGGATGCCGTGATCTCCTTCACATTCTCCGACACGAGATCGATTTGCTGCTGGAAAGCGTCCTGTAATTGTGTGAGTACGATGGCCATCCGTCCCGACACATCGCCGATCAATCCCAGGACATCCCCAAGATTGCGCTTCTGCTCGTCGCTCAGAGACTCGAAGAACTTCTGCCGTTCCAGAGCGTTCAGGCGTTCGACGGCAAGAAGGTTGGCGCCCAGATCTTTTGCCTGGCCCACCCTGGCCTCTTGCACTTTCAGAAGCGTTGAGAACGCCGCTTTTGTCGGGTTTGCCAACTGCTCAAGCTGGATGGTGATGTTGTCGTTAAATCCCTTGACCATGTTCGTGATTGCGTCGGAGAACGCCGCTTCAAGACCTGTCGTTGGCTGGCCCAAAGCCCGCGCCGTCGCCAGCATGGAGTCGAACTGCGCTCTGAGATCGCCAA
Source organism: Alphaproteobacteria bacterium (assembly GCA_021774995.1). GTDB lineage: Bacteria > Pseudomonadota > Alphaproteobacteria > SMXP01 > SMXP01 > JAJFIM01. Next base: position 8,054 of record JAJFIM010000417.1, read on the forward strand.
TCGCCGCACCGCTTTGCACAACAGAATCGATGAATTTTTCAATCTGGAGGGTGTTTAGTTCCTGAACTTTTGTGCTCAGGAAGGACTCGCTTCCGTTGCTCAACGTGAGGGCGTCTTGCAAGAGTCTGCCCTGCTCTTCAACCAATGTTCTGAACGCCAGACCTGTCGGATCTTTGATCGCGTCAATCTGGTCCTGAACGTTATCCCGGAACGAAACCCGCAGGTCCTTGATTGCTTCGCGCACCGCATCGGCTGCTGATTGAGGTAAGCCCTTGGCGTTGATGTCGCGGAAAAGGTCAATCAGCGCCTCAAACGACTGCACAAATTGGGACACTTCCTCTTTCGCGCCGGTCAGTTGATCCACTCTTGCAACAAGGTCAAGCGTGTCGCCTAATTCCTGAAGGTCCGACCCTTCGAAGGTTGAGATGATCGTCTCTGCAAGGTCTGACAGGCCCGTCACCAGCCCCCTTTGCACCGAGCGCCGGAGAATGTCTGTGACGGACGCCGCCAGGGCCTCTTCTGGAGTGCCAAGATTGTTAAGCGTGGCGCCGACGCCGAGATTGACCGATCCCCCACCTTGAGCGCCAACGCCGGCAAAGAAGTTATCCAGCGGGCCGGGGCGCGTGGGGTCCGTGAACCCGAGGGAGTTCACAAACGTGTTGACCTTTTTGAACTCACCACCCAATTGATCGAGGATCGTGTTCACGGCGTCGATTGAAGCGTTTGCGAGTTCATTCACCTGCGCCGGGTCGGTGCCGTCCAGGGTGATGGTGCGGTCTATTCCAAGCTGACCGTTCTGGAGACCAATTTGCGCGTTAGCAAAGTCGAAATCCTTGTTTTTGAACAGACTGCCGATTGCCCCGCCAAGGAACGAACCGATCCCGGCGCCAATTGGGCCGCCAAGCAGGAACCCAGCCGCACCGCCCGCACCTGAGCCGATGTTCTGCGCCTTACCGCTGCCGAAGAGCGACCCTGCAAGAGCATCACCTAGGAAGCCTGCGCCCGCTCCACCAAGAAGATTACCCAGGGAGAAGCCGCCTGCCCCGCCAAACTGGAACCCACCGGACCCGCCGCCCTTTCCGCCGAATCCCAGAAGCTCTGTGATTGAGCCAAAACCACCCTTCACCAATCCGCCAGCGCCGGACAAAAGGGAGCCAATGCCTGCAAATGGATTGGGGTTTGAAAAAGCTGCGCCGAACGGAGATCCCCCTATCGGGATTCCCCCAAAGGATATGCCGCCGCCGCTTGTGCCGCCCACTCCAGGCAGCAACACACCACCCGATCCGATTGACTGCAGTCCAAAACTTGAACGCAGGGAATTTATGAGGGGAAGTGCAAAGGGCTCGAACAGGCTTTGACGTAAAATATCAGCCGCGAACCGCTTGAACATATTTTTTAAATCATCAAGCAGGCTTTGAACCGATAATTTTCCAGTCTCCACAAAATTGGTGAAAAAATCATTCGTTAAATTCAGAAGACCAAAGGTAAAATCCTCGAAAGGTTGCTGCGCAACGATCGCCAACTCCTCACGCACAGCAAGAATTTCCTCGACTGCGTCCCGCTCCAGTTCTGCTCCGACAATGCGCTGCGCCTGAGCACGGAGTTCATCTTTACCGAGATCCCCGAACTCTTCCCTCAGTTCAAGCATCAATTCGACAATGCGCAGTTCCTCTTCGGACACCAGTGCCGCATCACTCAGCCGTCTCAGATCCTCAACCCGCTGATCGCCAAGCGCCTTGAACGCTTTTCTAAGTTCCAGGAGTTTGTCGGTCGCGGCCTTTGCGGATTTCTCTGTCTCGCTGAAACGCCTGCCAGCTTTGACGTCTATCAGAGCGATAGTTTTCGCGGCTTTGTCAGTGACGAAATTAAGCTGCTCGAACAGAGCGCGGGCGCCTTCGAAATCTCCAAACGCAACAGAGGCGTCGATTTCCGTTTTTAATTGATCCGCAATGCCGAGCAGTTCTTTTTTCGTCTTGCCCGCTAATCCAAGGGTTTTAGTGAGCGCTGCATTAACGTCTTGAAGGCGTTCTTCAAAGGCGCCCTTTTTTCCGAGTCCAAGAAAATCCGCCAATGGTTCAGCCGTGGCTATGCTTCTGACCTTGCCAAAGAATGATTTGTTTTCGAGCTTTGAAATCTCCTCCATAAGGATTTTCCGACGCTCAAGAATTTTATTCGGGTCTTCTTTTGCCAAAGCGTCATTCGCTCGACGTTCAGCCTCACCGAGCAATCCGACGGCGACCGCGAGTGCAGTAACAGTTCTTGTGAGTGGACTGGCGGTTACTACAAATCGCGCAAGAGCAACAGTGGCGAGCGGGATGATGATTTGTAATTGCCCAAACGTCTCAACAAGTTCACCAATTCCACGGATCAAATCCCCCGTGATGATGCCTGTGAGGGTGGCAATGGCTCTGGCGGTGTCGCCTCTTAAAGTTTCAGTAAATCCCCTGGCGGATTCGGTCGCCGCATCAAGAAAGCCATTTGTTCCGACAGTGATGAGAAGTTCTTCCCACGCCGAATTTGTAGCCTTGAGCGCGCCCTGCAGGTTGTCCTGCATGATCGACGCCATTTCCTTAACCGTGCCTGCGGCAAGAAGGTTAGCCTCATTTAGTTCAAGCGCCCTCTCGCGCGCCTTAATCATGACGGTGACGGCGGTGGCGGCGCGCACATTGAAAAGCTGGATGACCTCATTGGCGCCGATGCCCGCTTCGACGAGCTTGTCCATCACCGCTGCGAATCCGTCACCTGCAAGGGACACGCCGCCAAGTACGGCCTTCAATTCATCAGTTGGTTTCGCGAGTTGCGTAATTGTCGCGCGTAATCCCGTACCGGCAATTGATCCTTGCAGACCTGCATCCCCAAGGACGCCAATAGCGGCAGCCGCTTCTTCCACGCTGACGCCAAAACCGGCGGCAAGAGGTGCAGCCAGCTTCATGGCCTCGCCCAATTGCTCAATGTTTGTGTTTGAGCTTGCGGCTGTGTTGGCGAGAACGTCAGCGAAACGCGCAGCTTCACTGGCTGATGCGCCAAACGCCTGCATGATGTTGGAGGTGATGTCTGCCGCGCGCGCAAGACCAAGCGATCCTGCTATGGCGAGATCCAGTGTGGCGGGGATTGCTGAGAGGATATCGTTTGTCTTGAAGCCCGCTCTGGCGAGGAACTCCATCCCGGCGGCGGCTTCATTGGCGCTGAACACGGTTTGGGCGCCGAGTTCACGGGCCTTAGCAGAGAGGGCGTCGAAATCCTCCCCCACAGCGCCGGAGACAGCCCTGACCTTGGACATC
>JAJFIM010000418.1 GCA_021774995.1 Alphaproteobacteria bacterium
TCCTTAAACGCCAAGGCGCGGGCGCGCGGGCGGGACACGCTGTCTCTCGATATTGAGGCCACCGGCCATTTAGCGGATCTGTGCGGATCGCATGACAGTCATTTGGCGCTGATTGAAAACGCGTGCGATGTTTATGTGGTGGCGCGGGGCAATCGGTTGTCCATTGAAGGCGGCCGGGAGGGGCGGCGGCGGGCGGCTGCGGTCATCGCTGAGTTGCAGGATCGCCTTGCGCGCGACCTTGCCGTGGGCGAGGGGGAAGTTTTGGCGGCCTGCCGTATGGTTGCTGCGGGCGGCGCGAAGGGTCCCGCCCTGTCAACGGCTGCGGAGAAATATCAGATTCGCACCAAACAACGCGTGATTTCGCCCCGTTCCCCCGCCCAAGCGGATTATATCGAATCCTTGCGCACCCATGATCTCACCTTTGGTCTGGGGCCGGCGGGAACGGGCAAAACCTATTTGGCCGTGGCGGTGGGGGCGTCGATGATGATGCGCGGCGAGGTCGAGCGCCTGATCCTGTCGCGCCCGGCAGTGGAGGCGGGCGAGCGTTTAGGCTTTTTGCCCGGCGATATGCGGGAAAAAGTCGACCCTTATTTGCGGCCTCTTTATGACGCGCTGCATGATATGATGCCGGCGGAACAGGTGGTGAAGAAGCTCGAAAACGGCGATATTGAAGTGGCGCCCCTGGCGTTCATGCGGGGGCGGACGCTAAGCGAGGCGTTCGTGATTTTGGATGAAGCGCAAAACTGCACGCCCATGCAAATTAAGATGTTTTTGACGCGGTTGGGGCAAAATTCCCATATGGTTGTCACGGGCGACCCCAGCCAGGATGATCTGTCGGAAGTGGGGATGCGCGGTTTGACGTCAGGTCTGAATGGCGCGGTGGAGATTTTAGAAAATGTCGAAGGGGTCTCTGTCACGCGTTTTACGGAGGCTGACGTCGTCCGCCATCCTCTGGTGGCGCGCATCATTTCCGCCTATAATGATCATCAATAAATATGTCTGACCTTACCGTCCAGCTACACTGTGCAAAATGGCGCGATCTTAACCCCCGCGTCGAAGATGTGGCCGCGCGCGCCGCGCGCGCCGCGCTGGCGCGTCTGGGCGCGCTTCAGGATCGCCTGGAGAGTTCTGAGCTTACCCTTGTTCTTGCCGATGCGGCCCTGACCCGCCAACTCAACAGCGATTTTCGCGGTCAGGACAAACCCACCAATGTTTTGTCATTTTGCGCGCCCCAATCCGCCCCCCAATTTGCCCAGGTGTCTGCGGGCGCCTGCCCGCCCCCTTATCTGGGCGATGTGATCTTATCCTATGAGACGATTATTGAAGAAGCGCGGGAGCAGGGGAAAAATCCGGCGGACCATCTTTGCCACTTGATCGTCCATGGCGTTCTCCACCTTTTTGGGTTTGATCACGATACAGATCAAAAAACGGATGAAATGGAAAAGCTTGAAATTACAATATTAAAGAGTCTCGGTATCGACAATCCTTACGCCATCGATGGTGATGCGGGGGGCGCCGCTGCGGCGCGGATAACAAATCCGGGAGCCTGCTGTGGCTAATGTTTCTTCTCAAGAAACGCCAGATGCGAGCGCATTGAACGACAAGCCGTTTTTCATCGGGCTCTTTTACCGGCTAAAAAGTTTTCTCCTGCGGCGCAATGGCGAAACAAGTTTCCGTCAAAACCTGGAAGACATCCTTGAACAAGATGAAAACACGGTCCAGGAACTGCGCGACGAAGAGCGCCATATGCTCATCAATATCCTCAAATTCGGTGAGTTGCGCGTTGAGGACGTGATGGTGCCTTTGGCGGATATTGTCGGCGTTGAGATTGATACGCCTATTGATGAACTGGTGCGTCTGTTTCAAGAGGCGGCGCATTCGCGCCTGCCGGTTTATCGCGAAACTCTGGACGATCCGGTCGGCATGGTCCACATCAAGGATGTGATTGGCCTGCTTGGCCCTGGTGGCGAAGACAAGCAAGACGCCCCCGCGCCTGGCGCGCCTATCGCCGGCCTCAGACGCAATATTATTTTCGTTCCTCCCTCTATGCCGGTGGCGGACCTTTTTCTCAAAATGCAGGCGACGCACATTCATATGGCGTTGGTGATAGATGAATATGGCGGCACTGACGGCCTGGTCACCATTGAGGACCTGGTGGAGGAAATCGTTGGCGAGATTGAGGATGAGCACGATACGGGCGACAATCCGGTTCTGCAAAGCCGGGCGTCGGGGGGCTATACCGCCGACGCCAGGGTGCCGATTGAGGATCTGGAAAAAGCCGTGGGCGTGGATTTGCTGCCCGACGAGCGTGAAGAAGATATCGATACGCTGGGCGGGTTGGTCTATTCGCTGGCCGGGAGGATTCCTCAGCGCGGCGAATTAATTCCGCATCCGGCGGGGATTGACTTTGAAGTGGTGGACGCCGATCCGCGCCGCATCAAACGCCTGCGCATTTATGTCTCCCAGAAAGAGATCCCGCAAGGTAATGACGCGCCGCCCGCATAAACGCGCGCCCGGCTGGAATTGATCTTCTTTGCATGATACCCCATCCTGACGTTGTTTAAAGGGAGGGGTTTTTATGCATGCATTCGCCGCAAGACTGAGCCGGATGGGCCTGTGGTCACAGGCGGGGGCGGCGTCAGTTGCGGGGGCGCTTGGCGCGTTGGCCCTGCCGCCGTTTAATTTATGGCCCGTCCTGCTTGTCAGCTTCAGTTGCTATGTCTGGTTAATTGATGGAACGCACACGGACGAACCGGCGTCTTGTTCGGGCGGCGACCGCCCATTGCGCCGCGCCGCCTGGATTGGATGGTGGTTTGGGTTTGGCTTCTTTCTGGCGGGCCTTTATTGGATTGGGTTTGCGTTTCTTGTGGATGCAGCCAGTTTTGCCTGGCTGATCCCTTTTGTTGCGGTCCTTCTTCCAGGGGGATTGGCGTTTTTTACAGCCGCCGCCGCCGTCTTGGCGCGGGCGTTCTGGTCCGCCGGCCCGGCGCGCCTTATTATGGCGGCGCTCTCTTTCGTTCTGTTCGAGTGGCTGCGCGGGCATGTTCTGACGGGTTTTCCGTGGAATCTGGTCGGCTATGCGTGGGCGGGTTCGCTTGAGATTCTCCAAATCACCAGTGTGACGGGGATTTACGGCCTCAGCCTGTTGACGGTTTTGGCGGCGGCAAGCCCTGCGGCGTCATGGGGGCCTGTGGCGCGCGTCAGCGGCGACGCCAGGCGCCTGTGGCGCGCCCCGGCGGCGGCGGTATTGATCTTTTCCCTGCTTTGGCTCGGCGGCTATTGGCGCTTAGCGCGTCATCCGACGGAATTTGTGGAAAACGTCTCTTTGCGCCTGGTGCAACCCAGTATTCCGCAGGCTGAAAAATGGCGCCCCGAGAACCGGCGGCTCATATTTGATCGTTATTTGGCTTTAACCCGGCAGCCAGGATTTGAGACCGTCACTCATGTGGTCTGGCCGGAAACGGCCGTGCCGATTGCGCTTGATTCTTCTCTCCCCGCATTGGGAGAGATCGGCCAGATGCTGGGAAAATCCCGCATTTTGATCAGCGGTTCGGTGAGGTGGCGGCGCGATACGGCAAATGGAGAAAACCGTCCCTATAATGCATTGCATGTTATACGTGCAGGACAGACAAATAAAGGGTTGCAATCATATATACACGCAACTTATGACAAGGCTCACCTGGTGCCGTTTGGGGAATATCTGCCGATGAGTTCAGTATTGGAGTGGATTGGTTTAAAGCAATTGACGTTCGGGTCCGGCAACGGCTTCGCGGCGGGACCGGGCTTGGTTACGCTGGAGGCGCCTGGCGCGCCTTTGATGGCGCCGTCAATCTGTTATGAGATTATATTTCCGGGCGAAGTGATTGCGCAGGGCGCGCGCCCGGGATGGATAGTAAACCTGACCAATGACGCCTGGTTCGGCGATACGTCCGGTCCGCGTCAGCATTTACGCATGGCTCAGGTGCGGGCCATTGAGGAGGGAACGCCGGTGGTTCGGTCGGCCAATACGGGTATTTCCGCCATCGTCGATTCTTACGGGCGCATAATTAAACGACTCGCTTTAAATGCGCCGGGTGTGCTAGACGGTGGGTTACCTCGCGTTGCACCGGTCACGTATTACCGGCGCTGGGGAGATTGGCCGCTTCTTGTATTGTTCTTAGTATTTTTGAGTTTGGGACTTGCTGTGACTAGGCGGTCATAGTTTGTGGGCGTCAGCAGTTAAAAGTATATAAGCACTTGTGTTTGAATGACAAAATATTATTTGTATCATATGCATGATAAGCTATTGTTGACGCATAACATCAAGGCTCATCAATTAACAGGAAGAAGAGCGGTTGCGTGAAAATACGCTCATAGGTGGAAATGACCTGCAGTTTAGGCGTGTATTTAAAGCCTTCTCAAGGGCAGATGATTTAAAACGTTATCGTACCCATCATCTTTAATAAAGTGAGATCACATTGATTAAGAAAACCCCGAATCCAATCGACGTCCATGTGGGCAGCCGGGTGCGGCTGCGCCGCATGTTGGTGGGCATGAGCCAGGAGAAACTTGGCGAAAAGCTTGGACTGACCTTTCAGCAAATTCAAAAATATGAAAAAGGGGCTAACCGGATCGGCGCCAGCCGCTTGTTCCAGATCGCTCAGATTCTGGGCGTGCCGGTGCAGTTTTTCTTTGATGATATGGCCGCCGGAACCAATCCTTTAGATGAAGGGTTCGGGGAGGCCGAATCGACCCCCTTCGTCATGGATTTTGTCAATAGTTCAGAGGGGTTGCAGCTCAATAGGGCTTTCACCAACATCTCTGACGCCAAGGTTCGCAAACGCCTGCTCGATTTAATTAAGAGTCTGAGTGTGGAGGCGTAAACACAGCCCGCCTATGGGCTGGTTTCGCGGGTCAGGCAAAGACCGCTTTCAGGCCGTCGGCGCCTTTGGCCGCGTTAATACCCCTTGACCGCCGGTGAGAATTTTTGCGACAAGAACGCGCGCCTGCTGGCGCCGGTGAGGGCGTGCATGACGCATAGCCTCTCATCTATGGGGTATCTTACCGACAAAAGGGGCTTTGAGGATCGTGCGCCAGGGAACATATTTATTTACCAGCGAAAGCGTGTCGGAAGGACATCCCGACAAAATCTGCGATCGGATTTCCGACACTGTTGTCGATGCGTATCTTGCCGCGCAGCCCGATGCGCGGGTTGCCGTTGAAACGCTGGTCACCACCAACAAAATTGTCCTGGCTGGGGAAGTGCGGGGACCGGCGTCAATAAGTTCCCAACATCTGGAAGAGTTGGCGCGCGCGGCGGTGCGCGACATTGGCTATGAACAGGATGGGTTTCACTGGAAAAATGCGGAAGTCGATGTGT
>JAJFIM010000419.1 GCA_021774995.1 Alphaproteobacteria bacterium
TATCAAAGCGGGACTGGTGCAAAAATCCCAAGAGTTTAAGGATCAAGGCAGTCAGATTTATCAAAAAGTGGAGTAGAGGGCGCGCCCTAAAATTGAGCCCGCTTCGCTGGTGTGAGTTTGAGCTGGGAAAGTGTATGAATTCAGTGGTAGCGTCGGTTTCAGTCGAAAAGGGGAGGGAGTGATGGATTGGGGAAGTGCTGTGATTGCAGGGATTGCCAGTGGTATTGGCGCTGGCGCCGGGTCCGGCATTGCGGCGCTCATCCCGATACAAAAGGCGAAGAAATATATTACAATCGTCTTCGCAGTGTTGGGTCTATTTCTGGGTAATCAATTCCTCAAACCGCAAATTGAACTTCAATTTGGCCAAAGCATCAGAGACGTCCTCGGTCAAAAAGATGTTATTGAGGAATTAAGGCAGCAGCCACTCTTTGCCAGGGTCTTTGACGACGATCCAGAGCTAGAAAGCATTATGCGTGAGCGGTTGGTTCAGGCCAAAGCTCAGGGAAATGTCGCGTTGCTGCGGGAAGTTCAGAAAATAGGCGTTGAAATTGGGCAATCCAAAGCCCCCGAATATTTTGTGTTGGCGCGAGAAGAAGATTTGCTGGCGGCAATTACGAGTATCTCGGATGTGATTGTGATTTTGGCTGATAATAATCCCATGCTCTGCACCGCGTGGCTCTTTGGCGGCCAAAATGGTCAAACCTATGAATTTAGTGAGTTCCAAAACCTCATAGGAAAAGAAAAAATCAATCATATGAATGTATCTCTTGCGCGTGTTGTGGAGAATTCTTTTAACGAGATACCTTCATATGATACGCAAAAAGCGCAAGCTCTCGTTGAACAAGCGGCAATGGGGATGGTTGCAGTCGCGGGTCCGGAAGGTCTGCCTGTGATCGCGGAAGCGGTTGTCCCCTCAACGGAAGAGATTGCAAGATCTGCTTGTCAGGGTGTAGGTGAGCTGTATTCACAACTCCTGGATAATGAAACCCATGAGTCGGCAAATGCTTTGCGTCACTTATTTGCCTCAAGTTGATGAATGGCGCTACCTTGCTTAAAAGATTGCTTTAAAGAAGGACTGCTTCCATGTCGACTTCTCGGAGCTTTTTGTTTGGCGTTCTTCTGGGCCTCGTCTTAGGGGTTTGCATTGGCGCGGCCACCATTTTGGTTGTCATTAATTAATCGGAATAACCGGCAAAGTAATTTGCTAGGATACTCTCTTTTGTGTTGTACATGGAGGGGTGCGCTTCGGTGGTAAATTAGCAATTAGTTTGTAGACGCAGGGATAGGAGAAATCGGTTGAGTTTTATCAAACACAAATTCCGCGCGCCCCATCTGGGCAAATATCCCATGGAAACAGTCAAGCGCGTCGATAAACCCACAACGCGGATTGATGAGGAAAAAGTACCGCGCGTGCCTTTGCGGGGGTCTTTTTTTAGCCGTCCAAAGTTTGGGGATTTGGGAAAACGGCCGCAGCAGGAACGCCCCCGCTTTATTACCAAATATCCATTGGCAGCCGCGATGGATGATCTCATGGATGGCCTGGTTTCGTTTCAGGATGGGGATACGGCGCCGGAAATAGCGCCGGGTACGGATGACCCGGATGAAATGGCCAAGCACATTAAGGCTTTAAGTTATTTTATGGATGTCGATATTGTCGGTATTTGCGAAATTCCCGACTACGCATGGTATTCTCATGACGGCGAGGGAAAGGAAATTATACCGGATCACAAATACGCCATCGTCATGGTGTTTGATCAGGGTTTCGAGACGATGGAGGGCGCCAGCGGGGACGACTGGATCAGCGGGACGCAGAGCTATCGGGCGTATTTGCGCGGCGCCGAAATCGGCTCGGTGGTGGCAAATTACATACGCCGGCTGGGATATGGCGCGCGATGTCATTCAGCGCGCAAAGGCGAGGTATTGCAAATCCCCTTGATGCTTCTTGCGGGGCTGGGCGAGATGAGCCGCATTGGGGAGCTTGTGCTAAACCCGTTTATCGGGCCGCGTTCCAAAACCGCCGTGGTTACAACCAATCTTCCGATGACATGCGACAAGCCAATCGATTTCGGCCTGCAGGAATTCTGCTCCAAATGCTATAAATGCGCGCGGGAGTGCCCATGCGGCGCCATTCCTTTTGGCGATAAAATCATGTTTAACGGCTATGAAATCTGGAAGCCGGATGTCGAAAACTGCGCGAAATACCGCCTCACAAACCAGAAGGGCTCATCCTGCGGACGGTGCATGAAAACCTGTCCGTTGAACAAGGTCGTCACGGAAGAAGGCCCGCTTGTGCAACGCATCGCCAGTTGGCTTGGCATTAATGCGCGTTTCCTTAAACCTCTGATGATTCCCATCGCCGTTAAACTGGATGATTGGCTCGGAAACGGGAAGCGCGTGCCGGGTCAAAAGTGGTGGCTCGATCTGGAATACCGTGACGGCAAGCTAGCGCCGCCGCCCGCGGGGGTAAATAACCGGGACATCTCGCCCAACAAACCCAATCCAAAAAAACATAAAGTCGCGCTCTATCCGCGCGAAGATCTGCCCCCAGGCGATTGCAAGGAGAATTTCCCGGTGGATCGCAAAAAAGCGCTCAAAAGGGCGGAAGAGGCGGCCTTGCCGGAAAACGCTCCCTAAAAGAAAAGCGGGTGCGCCGGGCTGTTGAGCGCCCTTGGTTTTTGCTATTATGGCCGCCAAGGACGTGACGGGATGCAGAGTTGGATTGTTGAATATTGGCCCTGGTCTTACCTTCTGGCGGGGTTGATTCTCGCTTGGGGGTTGTCTTTGCCGCTTTTTGGCGGGTTGTTTCACCGCTCAAGGAGAGAAAGTTTCTCCATGCCGGCGATGCGGCGGCAATCCGCCTATCTTCGCATTGATTATCAAATTCCCGCTGGCTCAGGAAACTCATTGCAAGAGATCGTCCAAAATACGCCGGACGGCAGGTCTATATATCTCCGTACGGAGTTCTTTCTGCGATACATCTCAGAATTCAGGCCTGAAGACGTTCTCAAAGAGTGGTTTAAAGCCGGTAAATGGGAAGCGGATCGCCGTCGCCGCGCGCAGCAGAAGATAGAGGAACAGAAGAAGGCGTTCGCCGCCATTCGGCGCGGGGATCTTTCTCAAATATATCTGAATAAGCGCGCGCCAAAGGAAAAACCCCTGGCTTTGAGTTTTCCGCTTCTGCCGGCCCAATTCACGCTTTTCGCCGCGCAAGGGTTTTCCTTCGTCCATAAACGCCAATCGGGCGCCATTCCGAAAGGATTTTATCGCTGCCGGGTCGTTGAGTGGCGTCATGACGACTCCTACGCTGAAGACATCGAATTGGTGAATTTGAAGGATGAAAGCTGGCGCATTGATCAAAGCGCATTGCTCGATGCTCTCCGGCTGCGCAAAGCAGCAGTGGAAACGGTGTGCTTTCTGAATCTTCCCATTTTTGTTTTTACCGGCCCGCACAGCAAACCGCCCCGCTGGCGCGCTGAGCAGACCGTTTCGGGGCGGCTTCCCATTCGCCCCGGCACGCCGCATGAATTTGCCGCCCTGGATGCGCGTCTGCTTAAATTATTCGGGGGGATTAATCCCCTCAATCTGGTGCGCTTGTCCTGGTTTTACCACCCAAATTATGGAGTGAAACCTGATTCGGCCAAATACAAGCGACTGATGGCGCGGGCCGACGGCAAAAATGACGGGCCTGTCAGAAACTCATTTTCTTGAGGCTTTTTGGCCCATTGGCAATCCGGTCGATCTCATGTATGTCATGCCAACATCTGATACATGCTGGGCCGCCCTTCCGCGGCAGTGAGATTTTCCGCCCATTATGAAGGAAGTAGGGATGAAGGACATACTTCATCAATTGGAATTAAAGCGCGAGCAGGCGCGCCTTGGCGGCGGTCAGCGGCGGATCGACAATCAGCATAAAAAAGGAAAATTAACGGCCCGCGAACGCGTGGATCTGCTGTTTGATGACGGCACCTTCGAGGAATTCGATATGTTCGTCGAACACCGCATCACGGATTTCGGCATGGCCGAAAATAAAATTCCAGGTGACGGCGTCGTTACGGGCTGGGGCGCAATTAACGGGCGCGTGGTCTATGTGTTCGCCAAGGATTTTACAGCCTTTGGGGGGTCGCTCTCGCAGGCCCATGCGCAGAAAATTTGCAAAATTCAAGACATGGCGCTGAAAGTGGGCGCGCCGATTATCGGACTTTATGATTCCGGCGGCGCGCGCATTCAAGAAGGCGTCGATTCACTGGGCGGTTTCGCCGAGTGCTTTTGGCGCAATGTCGAAGCGTCAGGCGTTATTCCTCAGATTTCAGTGATCATGGGTCCATGTGCGGGCGGGGACGTCTATTCGCCTGCGATGACTGACTTCATTTTTATGGTGCGTGATACGTCCTACATGTTTGTCACAGGCCCCGATGTGGTGAAGACCGTCACGCAAGAAGAAGTGACCGCGGAAGAACTTGGCGGCGCGCGCATTCATTCCACTAAATCTTCTATCGCGGATGGCGCATTTGAAAATGATCTGGAAGCCATAACGCAGATCAGGCGCCTGTTCGATTTTCTTCCCTTGAACAACCGGCAAGCGCCTCCCGCATACCAGACGCATGATGAGATGGACCGCATTGAGGAATCTTTGGATACCTTGATTCCATCCAATCCGAATAAACCTTATGACATGCATGAGCTGATTAAAAAGGTTGTGGATGAAAGGGATTTTTTTGAAATTCAAGAAGCTTTTGCAAAAAATATTATCACTGGATTTGGCCGTATTGATGGGCACACGGTGGGCTTTGTCGCCAACCAGCCATTGGTGTTGGCGGGTGTGCTCGATTCAGACGCCAGCCGCAAAGCGGCGCGTTTTGTGCGGTTCTGCGATTGCTTTAACATCCCCCTCGTGACTTTTGTTGACGTTCCGGGTTTCCTGCCCGGCACCGCGCAGGAATATGGCGGTTTAATCAAGCACGGCGCCAAATTACTGTTTGCTTATTCGGAATGCACTGTGCCGTTGGTGACGGTTATCACGCGCAAGGCCTATGGCGGCGCCTACGACGTGATGGCTTCCAAGCATATCCGCGCGGACATCAATTATGCGTG
>JAJFIM010000420.1 GCA_021774995.1 Alphaproteobacteria bacterium
AAGATATAAAAAAATTTCCATCTTACGAACCTCCTGCGATGTTTTTTTAAAAATTCTTAAATACCCGGTAGTGTTCCCGGTGTATTTCCCCATTGTTCGCCTGGGTTGAGCACTTCGCCTTCGCCCATTTTGTTCTTTGTATCCATCACCTTGTCGCAAGCTTTCAGGCGGGCGGCGATTGCTGTTGCGCGTTTCTGGTTATAGACGGTGGCGACATCAATGCGCTGCCCCAGATAATCAAAAATGATATGGAACGAGTCACCGTAATAGCGTTTGGGCTGGATAATCTCACCGCGCTTTTGCGCGCAGCGTACCCGGTAATCATTCTTCTCTTGCTCTTCTCTGGTCCTGTCATGTTTCATCATCACAAAGCGGTGGGTGATCGTTCGGTCATAGACCTGCCAGACATTCCCGGTTTTGACCCGGAACTCTGTAGGCGTGAACAGGACTTCGGTATTTTTCGCCATCATTCGGTAGAAGAGTCTTTCAAGCCAGGTATATTCTGGCAAGCGGCAAGCGCCCTTATCTGAGCCGTCAGGATGTCATGTCTTCCATCAGGAACAATCTGGGCTTGCTTCAAAATACGCCACAGTCTCATGATAAAAGGGCTGAAGGCGTTGCCGAACTCATGATTGATGTCAGAAACAGTTATGCAGAAGATCTGACAAAAGAAAAGCTGTTTTCCTGGCACCGTATGGTCATGAAAGGAAGCAGGAAGGTTGAAGCAGGAAAATGGCGCACTCATAAGGAGCCGATGCAGGTAATTTCAGGCCCTATAGGAAAAGAAAAAATTCATTTTGAAGCGCCGCCTTCAAAACAAATGGCAAAAGAGATGAAGGGTTTTATCAAGTGGTTTAATGAAACAAGTCCCGGTGGAAAAAGTGAAATCAAAAAACCTGTTATACGATCCGCGATAGCGCATCTTTATTTTGAAACCATTCATCCTTTTGAAGACGGGAATGGAAGAATAGGCCGCTCGCTTTCAGAAAAAGCTTTGTCCCAGGGTATAGGACGGCCCGTCCTGATGAGTTTGTCAAAAACCATCGAGGCAAATAAAAAAAACTATTATGAAGCGTTAAAGGAAGGGCAAAGATCAAACGACATCACGTCCTGGATTGCCTGGTTTGCGAATGTGGTCCTGGATACCCAAATTCAGGCGGAAGAGGAGATTGAGTTTACCCTTAGGAAAACAAAGTTTTTTGACCGGTTTCAGAACCAGCTTAATGAGCGTCAGTTCAAAGTTTTAAAACGCATGCTGGAAGAAGGGACGAAAGGCTTTACGGGCGGCATGAGCGCCAAAAAATACATAGCCATTACCACCACATCGAAGGCCACAGCAACACGGGATTTGCAGGACTTGGTAGAGAAGGGCGTTCTTATCCCTGTTGGTGCCGGTCGTAGTGCGCACTACGAAATCAAAATGTGATAATCATCATTGAAGCATCGGACGCTCATGAATTATAAATGCTAAAAGGTTTTGCAACTTGTTCTATCACCAAAGACCGATCCGGTATGTGTCCTACGGCAAGCCTCTACCCTATTAGGCCATTACCGGATTTTTGTTAAAGCCACCCTTTCCGGGCCGTCTCTGAATAGCATTTCCACCTGCGTTTGACTGTAACCCTCATTTCTATCCCTTTATGATAGAAATTGACACTCGTCATGTTGCATGTTACGATAGGGCATGATTGAGAGTTTTCGGCACAAAGGTTTGAAAAGGCTCTACGAAAGAGGCGACAAAAGCCGGTTAAGGACGGATATTGCAGACAAGGCAGAGCTTTATTTATCGGTTCTCGACAGTGCGGAAAAGTTGAAGGAACTGGATATTACAGGATTCAGTTTTCACCCTCTCACAGGCAACATGCGTGGTTTTTACAGTGTTTTTGTATCCAGAAACCACAGAATTATCTTCAGATTTGAAGACGGAAAAGCTTTTGATATTGATTTAGTGGACTACCATTAGGAGGAAATCATCATGGCGATGAAAAACCCCGTTCATCCGGGAAAAATGATAAAGCATTGTATAGAATCTTCTGGGTTGAATGTGACAGAAGCCGCAAAAGGTTTGGGCGTAACCCGGCAAACACTATCACGGGTCATCAATGTCAAAACCTCTTTATCGGCAGAAATGGCCATTCGTGTATCCAAGGCTTTCGGCAGTACACCAGAGCATTGGCTCAGGATGCAAATGGCTTATGACATGGCCCGGATGCGCGACAAGGCGGCGGGTATAAAGGTCAAACGTTTCCCGGAAGCATCAGTTGTTTTTACCTAATGCCGTGAAAAGCCAGACTTTCATAGACTGGCATCCATGCGCCGGTCGAAATCCGCCGCTGTTTATCAGGCCACTCATAATCTGCGGGCCTGCCAGCATCTCTTAGGTTACAAATCCATTGCCAGCACCGCGTCCTACCTGGCCGTAGACCAACGCGAAGCCCTCGACCTGCCAAGAAGATCAAAGTTTAAACCTTCTCTTGCTTCTGAATCGGGTTGTCCGTTCAGTTCCCAAGAGTTTGCCCCAGACCGGAGGTTTTAAGGGTTTCTTCATTGATTCCCTGGCCGCAACAGTCTGCAAGCCGCCCGTCAATCACCACTGCCGGGACAGAACCGATACCCAGATTTTTTGCTCTTTTCGCGACATCCGGGTTTTTCATGTCCAGCACGGTTACCTCACAGGATGAACAGGCCAGACGGTTCACAACGGAAACCGCTTCTTCGCAAACCGGGCATCCGGCGCTAAAAATTTCTACTTTACGTTTGTCATTCATGATTTTTTCTCCATTGGTTAGTCACTTATTACGATTTTGTCTCCTGACCCTGCACAGGTAGGACAGGAGCTCTTTATAATGGCCTTTCGAGCAGGCCAAGCATTCCACACAAATGCCACAATTAAAATCCCGGCCCCACCATAAACCATGGGGATTTCATCGAGAACGAATTTGCCCGCCGAAAAAACTCCTGAAGCCAAAAGGCCTAGGAAAAATGGGCCGTAGCCATGTCGTTTCTTCGCCCGAAAAGCCAGAACCCCTAGCGAAAAACCCAAAGCGACCAATGTCAACGGCATGAGCCAAGGTGTATAGTTCACGAATTCTAATCCGAGAATTCCTAAAAGCCCAGCATAAGCAGGCCAGCAAGCCGGGCATACCAATTTTGGCAAAAACATCACAGTGATTCCTGGTAGCGCGGTAGAGATTTTTTGCCATTTTCCCTTATAACCCTTCTTCATACGCACATCCCGCACTAATGATTTCTACTTTGCGTTTATCATTCATAATTTTTTCTCTTTCTTTTTTTTAAATTTGTCTTGGTTTTTTCAGGGGCCTCAATGGCATCAATGATCGAGCACACCTGTAATGCTCCCCGGCCAGGACAGGCCGCAATCAGTTTTTCAAGAGCCGTCTGAATTCCCTTCATTTGTGCAATCTTCCGGATTATCTCGTCGAGTTTGACCTGCGCCCGCTCACGCACATCGGCGCAATCGGTCGCGGGGTCCGTTCGCAGTGACAGCAGTTCTTTTATTTCACGAAGAGAGAAACCCAGTTCCTGAGCCTGGCGGATAAAGCGGATTCGTTCTGCCGTTTCAACCGGGTAAACCCGGAAGCCACCAGAGGAGGGTTTTGGTGGTTGTTGGACCAAACCATTTCTCTCGTAAAAACGAACCGTTTCAACTCCCACACCGGCTTCTTTTGCAATTTTGCTGATTGTCATTGTCTTCATATTTTCACCCTATAAGAAATATACACTCCGTACAATAGTACGGAGTCAAGGGCTTAATTGTCGAAGGTAGTGACTGGGTTTTTTGCGAGGGTTTTCTCCTCAAATATACTTGCCTTATCAACATCACAACCGGACGTTTTTTAAAACACTCTTTTCAGACCATCACTGAATAGCATTTCCGCCTGCATTTAGTTGTAACCCTCATTCCCATCCCTTTTCCGGTTTTCTTAAATTTAATGCCTCATATGATGATGGCCCACCTGGAAATCAAGACCATCAATCCAGACCGTGCGCCCCTGCCCTTCACCGAAACCGGCTACAGGTCGCATTTCATCCATCCGGTTGAAATCGAACATGAAGGAGGGCCGGAGGCTTACGCCCGCGCCTGGCTCGATTACGCCGCACAATCCCCGGAGTGGATCGCAAAGCAGGAAGCCGCAAAGCAAATGTCTCTCTTTTAACAGACAGCCATTTTTAAAACGGCGATACATGGCCATAAAGCTTTGGTGCAGGAGTCCCCGCAACGCCCCGTCTAATTCCCCATATATGGATGGACTTTTCGGCTAGGTCATAAATGACCTGGCCAAAGTCCGGCACATCTATTTTTTCTCCTAATGGCTGCGCCCTCGCGCACTCCGAAAAAAATAAACGGTCTCCCGAGGCTCCGCGCTTTGCTTGTGCGCCCGCCGTTAATTTTTCCCTTCCGTTTGCTACCCGCCTGTTCGCCACGAGGCAGGGTTGCATGCATGCGGCCCCTTCCCAATGAAGGGCAGGCAAAAACAAAGGAGAAATAAAATGTCAGATAAAATTTACCAGATCGTCACAGACCAGATCATCAAACAACTGGAGCAGGTCAACCAATCCGACTATAACCAGCCGTGGTTTTGTGTCGGGCATTCCCCCGTTAATTTACGCGGGACGGCCTACCGGGGCATTAATCATATTCTGTTATCCCATTCCGGTTTTCAATCAAATATCTGGGGAACCTTCAAACAGTGGAAAGAAAAAGATTGCAGCGTCCGCAAAGGGGAACGCTCACAAATTGTTGTGCTTTGGAAATTCTTTAACGAAGCAGACGAGCAGGGCAATGCTACCGGAAAAACATCCGGTGTCATGACACGCTATTACAAGGTGTTTAATTCTGAGCAGGTAGAAGGCGAACACGCCAGAAATGCTGAGCAGAAATTTAAAGACAAATTATTAAATCATGATCCGATAGGGCAGGCCCAAAGCTTTGTTGACGGTTACATGGCAACCGAGCGCTTGCCCTTGAGAAATTCAGACAGGGCTTACTACAGCGGCGGCATTGCGGAACATATTGCCATGCCGGAGTTAGGACAATTTCACAGCCCGGAGCATTTTTACAGTGTTTATGCCCATGAAATTACGCATTCATCAGGCAATAAAAATCGTCTTGACCGCGATCTTTCCGGCAAATTTGGCAGCGAGAAATATGCTTTTGAGGAATTGGTTGCAGAATTGGGCAG
>JAJFIM010000043.1 GCA_021774995.1 Alphaproteobacteria bacterium
AGCTGGCCGGGGTCCTGGTGATGGGCTTGTCTGTGGTGTCGCTCTTTGCGCTGCCCTGGCTCGATACCTCCAAGGTGCGTTCGGCGCGCTACCGTCCGGGGTTCAGAGTTTTTTTCATTCTCTTTCTGGGGGCGTCCAGCGGGGGGGGCGGGGGGGGGGCCAAGCCCCCTGAAGGATTGCCGCTCATTGTGGCGCGCGTGGGAACGATTTATTATCTCGCCTTTATCTGGATCATCTTGCCGCTTCTGGGCGTGTTTGAGACGCCGAAAAATGTTCCGACGAGTATCAGCAAACCGGTTTTGAGCGGCGCCGCCGCTTCGCAAGAAGCGTCATAAGGCATAGGGGAAGATCCATGAAGATGAAACATACATTCGCCTTTGCACTTGCGGGTTTTGGACTTGCCCTCTCTTTAGGGGTTTTGACTGCTGGACCGGCTCTGGCGCTCGGGTATGACAAGCCGCTTGAGGAACTCAGCTCGCGGGATATTCGCGACGCCGTCGAAGCGGATCTTGGGAGCCGCCGCGCCGAGATGACGGCCGAGGAGGTGGAAGAGCTGGTGGCTGAGGCGATCGACGAGGTGAGAACCGATCTACTGGAAGCGGAAGAAGCGCCTCACCGCGATTGGTCTTTTAACGGACCGTTTGGCGTATTTGATCGCGGGGCGCTGCAGCGCGGGTATCAAGTGTACCGTGAGGTTTGCTCGGCGTGCCATTCCCTCAAATATGTCTCGTTCCGCAATTTAGCTGAAGACGGCGGCCCTGAGTTTTCTCACGAAGCGGTTGAAGCTCTGGCCGCGGAGTTCACCATCGTTGACGGTCCCGATGACTACGGCGATATGTTTGACCGGCCGGGCAAACCGTTCGATATATTCCCCGCGCCTTATGAAAACGACAATCAAGGGCGCGCGGCAAATGGCGGGGCGCTGCCTCCCGATCTGTCCTTGATCGCCAAAGCGCGCGAAGCGGGGCCAGATTATATCTACGCCCTTCTCATGGGCTATAATAAAGAGATCCCGCCGCTGTTCAAAGCGCAGGAAGACTTGAATTACAATCCGTATTTTCCGGGCCGGCAATTGGCGATGACCTTTCAGTTGAATGAGGGAATCATTGACTACACCGATGGGACTGAGGCCACGTCGGAGCAGATGGCCCAAGACGTTTCGCAGTTTTTGTATTGGGCCGCCGAGCCCAAAATGGAAGCCCGCAAGGCGTTGGCCAAGCCTGTGTTAATCTACTTACTCATTCTCGTGGTTCTGCTTTACGCCTCCTATAAGCGGATCTGGCGCGAAGTGGATCATTAAGAGGTTCATACGGCTGGGACTTTAGGGTCACGTCAAAATAAAATGGGCTGTTCTTTTTAAAAAGAGCGGCCCTTTTTATTAACGTGGAACGCCCTCCCGCGCCTTTATCTCTGGGGCGCCGGCGGCTATGATGTTCCCGTGCAACAGGTGAGGGGCGGTAAGGCATGCGGACGACACTCGGCGTGATTGGGGGAAGCGGCGTTTACGATATCGAAGGGCTTGAAGACGCGGAGTGGCGCGCCGTGGAAAGCCCGTGGGGGGAACCCTCCGACGCGCTTCTCTGTGGGCGCCTGCAAGGGGTCAATATGGTCTTTCTGCCGCGCCATGGGCGCGGTCACCGCCTGACGCCGAGCGCTATAAACTACCGGGCCAATATCGACGCGCTCAAACGCGCCGGCGTCACCGACATCATTTCGCTCTCGGCCTGCGGCTCTCTGCGCGAAGATCTGCCGCCTGGAACGTTTGTGATGGTGGATCAGTTCATTGATATGACCTATGCGCGGGAGAAAAGTTTTTTCGGCCCGGGCTTTGTCGCCCATGTGTCGATGGCGCATCCCGTGTGTCCGCGTCTCAGCGCGGCATTGGGCGCGGCGGCGGAAGAGGTCGGCGCGCCGCATCATATGGGCGGCGCCTATCTCACCATTGAAGGGCCGCAATCCTCAAGCCTGGCTGAATCGCGTCTCTACCGCAATTGGGGCTGCGATGTGATCGGCATGACGAATATGCCCGAGGCCAAACTCGCGCGCGAAGCGGAGATCCCTTACGCCACTGTGGCCATGGTGACCGATTTTGATTGCTGGCATCCTGATCATGATCATGTGCAAGTGTCTGACGTGATCGCGGCGCTGCACAGCAATGCCGATAACGCCCGCCAACTGGTCGCCGCAATTGCGCCGAAACTGGGACCAGAGCGCACCGCCTCGCCGCTCGGCATAGAGCGCGTTTTGGACAGCGCCATACTGACGCCGCCGGGGGAACGCGATCCTGCTCTCGTGCAAAAGCTCTCCGCAATTGTGGGCCGCGTAATGAAAGCATGAGTATCAGCATACAAACTATTTGAGCCATTTTGTTTATCTTGCCGACTTATCAACACGAGTGAAGTTCCATGGATATTAAAAGCGTCATCCGCACTATTCCCGATCACCCCAAGCCGGGGATCATGTTTCGCGACATCACCACGCTGCTCAATGACGCCAAGGGGTTTCGCCGCGCCGTCGATGATTTGGTGTTGCCCCATGTCGGCATGAAGATCGACAAAGTGGCGGGCGTTGAAGCGCGCGGCTTTATCCTGGGCGGCGCAGTGGCGCATCAATTATCGGTGGCGTTTATTCCTGTGCGCAAAAGCGGCAAACTGCCTTATGAAACCCATGCGCAATCATATGAGCTGGAATACGGCACGGATGAGTTGGAAATCCACACCGACGCCATCCAGCCCGGCGAACAGGTGTTGTTGATCGACGATCTCATCGCCACGGGCGGTACGGCGGAGGCCTCCATCCGCCTCATTGAGCGCGCCGGCGGCGCCGTGGTGGCCTGCAGCTTCATCGTCGACCTGCCCGATCTGGGCGGCCGCAAGCGCCTGGAAGATCTCGGCATCCCCGTCATCGCCCTGTGCGCGTTTGAAGGCGAGTAGGGGCAATTGCGTCCGCTACGTTCTTTTAAATAGTAAGCGCGAAGGCTTTGGAGGGGCGGCTGGCGTCGTATTGATCTTGCCAGGCTTGGGGAAGCTCGCTGTGTTGCACTTCCGTAAAGCCAATCGCGGTGAGTTTTTGCTCCAATTTTGGACTGATTCCAACTCCGAAGACCCCTTTGACGCCGCGCCTTTTAGCCTCTTCCATGAGGTGGGCGAAAAGTTCTGAGGCGCGCCCATATTTTCGATCGCGGAAAACAGTCGACCCGGTCGCGATCTCAACCCAGTCGCCGTACTCTTTGAACCGTAAAACGGAAACGATCTGCCCATCGATTTCATAAACCCAGAAATTATGAAGATTCTGGGCGATGGAATTTTCTTCAACGGGCAGGATGCGGCCCGCCTCAATTTGCGGGCGAATCTGAAAGGCAATATCGCTGATATCGCGCAGCTCCGCCTGCCTGATTTGGCTTTCAGCTATCTTGCTAAAAAGAATGCCTGCGCCTTCATGGGTAAAAACTTCCTGACACAAAACGCCAGATTTACCGACGAGATAGGCGACTTCCGGTATGTTGGCTTCCAGCAGCGATTGCACGAAACGCACAGTCTTTTCAAACTCTCCTAATTTGATTTCGTGAAGACGCTCACAAAAACTATCAATCTCATCGTAATTGACGCGTGTCCGTGAAATAATTTCTTCTAATTGTTGTACTCTCTGGGTCAGAAAAATAATTTTTTTGGCCTTGAGCTGAGTGGCCATGTACTTTCCGAGTTTTTGAGAAGCTTCGACTTGCGTGGTTTGTGGTGTAAGGCAATGATAAACAATGACCGGCGTTTCACCCAGATTAAGCGCCGCCTCTATTTGGCTTATATTGACTTTCAGGTCATAGGAGCCGGCGGCCTTTGGTTCTTGAGCCTGAATGAGGTTAAAATTCGTCCCATGCGCATTTGAAAGCGCAATCTCTCGTTCAAGTTCGAATTTAGGATCAGGCGCGGTAATCACCAGCTTGATGCCATAAGCGGCAAGAACTTTGAAATCAAGCACAAGGTCGCGAAAGGGTGTGTTGAAAGACAGGCCTATTGCCAGCACGTTATCGCGGTAGCGTTTCGCATAATGCGAAAACTCAAGCGCCCGATAAAGATCTGAAATATCCATAGTTATGCCTCCCGTGGCGATTAGGAGCCATTCACTGATTTAAGTCAATATCAGCCCATTGAGGCGCCGCAGTCTTTCCCGGAGATTCAGGACACTGATTGAACGGTTATACAGCGAAGGTGAGTCAAACCGAAATGCTCAGTGAATAAAGAACGAAAACCGCTCAGGCGGGAATTTGGCCTAAGCATCTGGACAACAGCCGTCCCATAGGATATGGGGGTTTCATGACAGTTTCATTCACATCGCGCTTACGCCGCCGTATTGGGAGGCGCCTGGAAGCAGGCGTCGGCGCTGGCGCGTTGAGTGTTCTCGTGAGGGTTTCAGGCTCTCTCAAGTGACGGGCGTCAGGGCAAAGCAAACATTCTGAGTTTTGACCGGACATACCGGTCCCGCCACACGAGATATTTCCATGACGCCGCTTAACCATTCTCTCAAATTTCAAACAACTGAGCCCGGCCATGCGCAAGCTGTGACGGCGCTTCTTGATCTTGCCTTCGGGCCGGGGCGTTTTGCCAAAACCGCTGCGCGTCTGCGCGAAGGTAACCGGCCCATTGAGGCGCTGTCCTTGGTGGCTTTTGAAGGCGCGGCTTTGCGGGCTTCCGTGCAGTTCTGGCCAATCCTGATCGGGCAGACCCCGGCGCTTCTGCTTGGACCCTTGGCGGTTGACCCGGCTGAGCGCGGCCGCGGCATCGGGCTTGGTCTGATGGCCCACGGCCTGGACACGGCGCGGGCGCTTGGCCATAAATTGGTTCTTCTGGTGGGCGATGCGCCCTATTACGCCAAAGTGGGTTTTGTTCCGGCGCAGCCCGGCGCCTTGACCATGCCGGGGCCGGTTGATCCTGCGCGTCTTTTAGTTTGTGAGCTGACGAAAGGCGCCATGGCAGATGTGAGCGGTACAGTTAAAGCCGTTACCGTTTTGCCGAGAACGGCTTAAGGCTTAATCCCTTTCCTTTTGTTACCCTGCACCACTTCTTTTTGTCATCCCCGGCGAGCGAACGCATGCGAGCGCGATCGGGGACCCATGTTTGCTAAAATGCACTATGGATTCCCGCCTGCGCGGGAATGACAAAGTTGAATTGTTCCGGATCTTTACCGCGCCTCGCGCCGCCAGCCCATGAGGAGAACGCCCAGCAGCAGCACAAGAGCGATCAGCGGCTCCAAAAGAGCTGTTTGCGAAACCGTAAGCACGCGGGTGCGCTCATTTTTAATCAGTCCCGCCCAATTGCGTCCCGCCGCGTCCCGGTCCCGGCGCACGCGGCGCAAATCCGGCAGAGCGGTAGCGCCGCCGCGCACCCAGAAGACGCCCCCGCCCGTTGCCGCGATTACCGGGGCCAGTATGTCCTCAGTCGCGCGCACATCCATAAATTCTTTCGGGTTGAGCGGCCCCGAGGTGGCGACGGCGGTAAGTGCGGGATCCTTCAAACGGTAGAGCCCCATCTCTTCAAGAGAAATGTCGGCCGTCCAAATCCCTTCGCTCGTTTGGGCAAGGACCGCGCTTTCAGTTGCGCCGGACGGCGCGGTGATGGTGACGGGGCTGGCATTTTGCGCCATCGTGCGCCGCGTGATGTGCATCTCGTTTCCGGTGATAACGGCTTTGAGAACTTCCTCCTCCAGATCCGGTTCTTTCATCAGCCAGTGGGCAAGGCGGCGCAGGAGTTCCGCTTGCGGGCCGCCGCCCTCAAATCCCCGCTTCCACAGCCAGGCCTGGTCCGACATGAGTTGCGCCACGCGGCCCTCTCCCACCCGGTCAAGCACAAGAAGAGGTCGCTCGTCCGGCCCTTCCATCAACGCATTGCCGCTGACCTGGCGCGTGTCAATGAGACGGAACCAACGCCCCCAGGCGGGCGCGGCGGTTTGGTCAGACGGCGCGCCGGGTAGATTTGCGGTCACCGGGTGGCGGTACCCGGCCTTTGTGAGCGCGGGTTTATAGCCTTGCCCGAGGATGTCTCCTGTGGGCTGGCTTGGCAGAACGGCGGAGAGCGGCGAGCGGAACAGACTGAACGGCGTGGCGAAGGCGGGGCCGGTGGCGGTGAGCAGCGCGCCGCCATTTTCAACGAAGCGGGCGACATTGCCCAGATAAATCATTGGCAGAACATTGCGCAGCCGGTAGCGGTCAAAGATCACGAGATCGAAATCTTCCAGCTTGGTCGAAAACAATTCGCGCGTCGGAAAGGGAATGAGAGACAGCTCGCCAATCGGCGTGCCGTCCTGTTTTTCAGGCGGTCTGAGAATTGTAAAGTGAACCAGATCGACGCTGGGATCAGCTTTGAGAAGGTCGCGCCATGTGCGCTCTCCGGCATGGGGCTCGCCCGAGACAAGAAGCACGCGCAGCCGGTCCCGTATGCCGTTGGTGACGATTACCGCGCGGTTGTTGAGAA
>JAJFIM010000421.1 GCA_021774995.1 Alphaproteobacteria bacterium
GTTTTGTTTAGTTTGACGTAGATGTCCGAGCGCGGTGAGGTGAGCATCCGCCAGATCCGACACATGTATATAATCTCGCACGCAAGTTCCGTCTGGCGTGGGGTAATCATCGCCAAAAATATCAAGATGCGGGCGTTCGCCGATCACGACTTGACTGGCAACCTTAATAAGATGCGTGGCGTTGAGCGTTGATTGCCCCGCCCTGCCCTCAGGATCGGCCCCGGCAACGTTAAAATAACGCAACACAATAAAATTAAAATCATAAGCGGCCGCCGCATCGCGCAACACCCATTCCGTCATGAGTTTTGAAGTCGCATAAGGCGATTCAGGATTCAGAGGGTGGTCTTCGCTAACCGGCGCACCATCGCCAGAGCCATAAACGGCAGCCGTCGACGAGAACACAAAGCGCTTGACCCCTGACTCCGCACACGCCTTGATAAGAACAGATGAGTTTACCGAATTATTGAAATAAAACTTAAACGGGTCGACAACGGATTCAGGAACCACTGTCGAAGCGGCGAAGTGCATCACGGTATCAATTTTATGGTCTTGCAATACACGCCGCACAAGCTCTGCGTCGCCAACATTGCCCTTGATCAATGTGACCGGCGAGGGCACCGCCGCCGCAAAACCGGTGCAAAGATTATCGAGGACAACAACTTCTTCACCCGTTTCCAAAAGGCCAAGAACAACATGGCTGCCAATATAACCGGCCCCGCCTGTCACTAAAATGCTCATTTCCGTTCATCCTTTGGGCATTGATGACCTAAAGCGTTTGTTAAGGTTTTTTGCCCCTGGGGAAACGCTCTTTACGGCCCTACTCGTCTTATTCAAACTGAATAATCTAAAGGTCAGATTATCAAACCCCACACCATTTCACTTTTTTAAGAAAAAATCGTGAGAAACCGAGCAAAAAACCTATTTTGCATCTAAATCGCGCTTGTAATCGTCTTCATACCGGACAATATCGTCTTCACCCAAATAACTGCCTGATTGAACTTCAATGATACTCAAAGGTTCTTTGCCGATATTTTCCAACCGATGTACTGCTTCAACGGGGATATAGGCCGATTCATTTTCCCGCAAAACTCTCACTTCCTCATTGATGGTCACGCGCGCCAATCCTTTGACCACAACCCAATGCTCAGCGCGTTTGAAGTGCTTCTGAAGAGAGAGCTTAGCGCCCGGCTTAACGCACAAATGCTTAACCTGGTGGCGTTCGCCATCTTGAATTCCTTCATAAAAACCCCAAGGCCGATGGACGCGCTTATGCGAGATATGCTCATCGCGCTCCGCCGCATGTAGGTGCTGGACCAGATTCTTCACATCTTCCGTCCGGTTTTTATCGGCCACCATCACCACATCGGCCGATTCAATAATGACTAAATTTTGCACGCCAAGCGTGGCAACAAGCCGGCTCTCGCTACGGATAAAACTGTCAGAGGTTTCATGGCTGATGACATCTCCGCTGGTAAAATTACCCCTGTCGTCTTTCTCGGAAACGGCCCAGAGAGAAGACCACGAGCCAATATCACTCCATCCGATATCCACTGGGATCACAACGGCGCTTTTCGTGTTTTCCATAACCGCATAATCGATTGAGTCTGATCGAACCTGGGCAAATGCCGTTTCATCCAAACGCAGAAAATCAAGATCCTGGTTAGACTGATCCAATGCCGCAACACACATTTTTACAATATCCGGGCATGTGCGCTTCATCTCTTGCAAAAGACGGTCCGGCGTAAACATAAACATACCGCTGTTCCAATGATAACCGCCTTGCGCGAGATAGGATTGCGCCGTTTCTAAATCTGGTTTTTCAGTAAATTGGGCGACCCGGTAAACACTTCCCTTGCCCAACTTCTCGCCCTGCCTGATATATCCATATCCGGTTTCAGGGCTGTCTGGTTGAATGCCAAAGGTTATTAGATGGCCCTCTTCAGCTTGCTGGGCTCCTTGCTCCAGAGCCAACATAAAGGCTTCCCCGTCCCGAATATAATGATCCGCGGGCAGGATCAGCAACGGCGCCTCAGAGATCTCCCGTTGAGCGACGAGGGCCGCAATAGCAGCCGCAGGCGCCGTGTTTCGGCCGACCGGCTCTAGGACCTGAATGGCGGGAACAACTCCAATATCGTGCAGTTGCTCCGCAATGGCAAAACGGTGGTCGTTATTACATATAACAATAGGAGGCAGGCATCGGTCTGAATCGGAAACTCTCAAAACAGTTTCCTGAAACATTGAATGCGAAGATATTAAAGGGAGGAGTTGCTTTGGATAGTGCGCCCGGGAAACCGGCCACAGACGGGTTCCTGAACCCCCTGACATGATAACGGGTTGTATTTTACTCATTTACACGGGGTCCCTAAACTCACTCTTTCACTTGCTGAAAGTATGAGCTCTCACTAATAATTATTGAGCTTTCCAGTATACCCACAACAGGGCCGCTAAAAATACCGCTGTGGCACTCGTATCACGTCTCCCGGCATAATTTTTGAGGTGCGGGCAACAGGCATCTCTATTTCTTCAGGTTGGTTATAACGGGTTATAAAAACGCGCCGGGCGTCAGCGCGGTAGGTTAGGCCTCCGGCCTGATCGATAAGATCCACCAGGACTGCTTCTTCCCTGTAGGCAAATTCGCCAGCTTGACGAACTTCCCCCAGAACATAGACGGGTCCTGATTGGAAAAATCCAACACTGACTTTGGTAATCAAGATATCCGCCTTTTGCGCCTTAACGATGATAGCGCGCTCAACAGCCTGACCTGACAACCCCTCTACGTGAATTTTACCGATTTGAGGCAACCCAATATCGCCAGAGGCCGTCACCCTCACCACATTCGAAAGTAGCGTATTATTATTGATGTTTATACTTAGCCATTCACCGGATCGGGCGCTTGGTCCGTTCATGTGCATCTTGTCAGATGAGGAATTAGCTTCGAGCAACTCCGCGCTAAAATCCGGCGAAGGCGTCCCCATAAAAGGCAATATTCCCGATTCTTTCACTTTTGCGCAGCCATAAAACGGCTGAGCCATAAGAACTAGGCTTAGAAACTTTATCACAGCCCATCGATACGCCATGAGACCACCGTTCTGCTTAAAATTCATCCATTCTCCCCCGCCGATTGACAGGGCAGAATCACTCAAAGTTCACGTTAATGAACTCCCTGTTTTGGGTCAAATAGCCCAGTGGGTATGAATTACATCCACTAGACGTTTGACTTCAATACACTCAATCGGTGCAGCTGAGGCACGGAGAAAATACGCCAAAGACTTCTATAGACGGCAATAGTCATCACTGGCGCCGCTATGCATCGCATCAACCCCATCGAATCGCTATTTGATGAGATGGACATCATGCTGGGGATAGGGAATAGACAAACCTTCCCTATCCAGACGTTCTTTGAGGGTTTTGAGGAGATCAAATCGCAGCCGCCAATAATCTCCTGAGGCACACCAAATGCGCACGACAAAATTGACTGAACTGTCGCCTAGTTCCGAAACAGCCACCAGAGGCGCCGGCTCATCTAAAGAACGGTCATCTGAGGAAATGACATCAAGGATTACGTTCTGCGCCTTGCTTAAATCATCATCATATCCCACACCAATAACAAGATCGATACGTCTTGTTGCGTGGAAACTGTAATTTTTGACAGCCGAACCCCAAACTTGCGCATTTGGAATAATCACTTGCACATTGTCGCCTGTGCTCAACTCCGTAACGAATAAAGTAATCCCCTGAACTGTCCCGGATTCACCCGACAGGTCGACGAAATCTCCAATTTTAAAAGGACGGAAGATTAACAACATCACGCCCGCAGCCACATTGCTTAAGGTGCCCTGCAAGGCCAGGCCAATTGCCAAGCCCGCAGCGCCAAGAACGGCAATCAAGCTGGTTGTCTCGACCCCAAAACGGTCTAAAACGGCTAACAGCGTGACTGCAATAAGTGTATAACGCACCAAGCTTGAAAGAAAACGGATGAGAGTTACGTCAAAGTTTTTCACTCTTCCCAATGAACGCCGCGTTAAGGCGGCCATCCGGCCCGCAATCCAAATGCCGAGTATGAGAAGAATCAACGCCCCTAAAACATTGAGGCCGTAGGTGGCCAAAATGGCGGAAATTTGATTCACGATCTCCTGCGTTGTCTCTGTCATAATAGAGTCTCCACTCATAGTTTTTTAAGAATAAATATAATTTTCGCGCGCACAGTCAATCAGAGTTTTGATTGCGGGATGAGGCGGCTTGAGAACGCCATGATGAATATTTCTCCTCACCTCATCAGAAAGTTCTAGAAGGTAAGATAAATACTCATCGTCAGAGTACTGCGCCTTCAGTTCCATAATTTGTTGAGCATACTTCTCTTTGCTTTGCTCTAATACCGGCCTGGCCTCATCTATAACAAATCTATCCCCGCGGACCGCCTTGCGATTTATTGTATCATGATAGTTGAGCTGTTCAGACTCGAATTCCAGACCGCCCATTGACATAACATCCTTCAATACCCTTTCTGGGTGCGCCGTCAGATTGTCATAAAAGACAATGCATGACTGGTATTTTTTTAACAACTCACTCATCTGTAAAAATGTTGCGTAAGTAATGCCAGCCCAGTATTTGAAATTAGAAGGGTTCGGATTAAAAAGGCCTTTTCTCCAGCGGTGATCCGCCGCAATTTGCGACAAGAATGCATCCATCGGACTTCTCACGATCCATACGAGACTAACGCGGCTCACCCTTGAAGCGTCGTCCAGAAGATTATCAATGTTAGTGAGGTAATATAGCTTCGTTGCGGTTTCTTTATAGCAAACAAGATTCAATTCTTTACCCTGCGCGCGCACCAGAGCCATCAAATCATCCAACTTTGTTTGCTCTAGACGTAATCTTTTTGAATGCCAGGGCTCATATACGCAAGCTGCTTTAGAGTGTGCATCAATCAGTGCCGTCAACAGAGTAGTTCCTGATCGCGGCACTCCAAAAACCCCCATTACGTGGGCGACGGAATGACCTTTCATTCCGGCAAAGGCGTTTGAAACTTTTTGCCCTACCGATTTGAGAAGCCCCACCGCAGGCTTAATTTTATCCATATTGACGCAGCCCATTGAGAAAAGAACTGTAACAATCAAAGAAAAACACACCTTTTGCCAACGGTTTACACTCTTTTCCGACTGACTAAAACTTCGATGTGAAGTGGCGTTGCGGCATTAAAGCAACGTACAGCGGTTGGAGCGGATCGTCTTCATAGTCGCCTTAATAAATTCGTTCATTTTCTCCGGTTGAACGAAATCCTCTGGCGGAGGCTGCAAGAGCGCAAGGAAGGTTCCCTCGCTTAAGTCGCTTTGAGCAAATGAGGGGACGTCGACATCATCAACGAGTATCGGGTGGATCACGGCAATTTTCAGCTCTGGCATTCGTATTTTCAATCGTTCAACTGTAGCCAAGAAGCCAGCGCTGTGAAAACTGCCATTGAGGTGGACGACTTTGTTACCAGGATTTTTCTGCAAGTAAAAAAAGATCGATTCCGCCATGGTGTCGTCACGGCTCACTTGGGAAGCAAAGCGGCGCTCCATGCCTTCTGAAGGAGCTGAAGGATTACTTATCGCGCCTTCCTTTTCCACCGCAGCGCCATGACTCATACTGGCGCTGAGAAAGCGCATATACTTATCTTTATAAGCGCCTTCTTCCAAATGAAGTTCTTCCGCCACCCACGTTTTTTGTTCATCGCTGAATTTTTCAATAACGCCAGGCCCCTCCTGGCCAACGCAGCGCACCACATCCGTGGGCGTTTCCGCTGCGATCACAGGCAATCCCTTATCTTTGGCAAATTCCACT
This sequence comes from Alphaproteobacteria bacterium, assembly GCA_021774995.1. Taxonomy (GTDB): domain Bacteria; phylum Pseudomonadota; class Alphaproteobacteria; order SMXP01; family SMXP01; genus JAJFIM01. The sequence goes on from JAJFIM010000421.1 coordinate 5,824, forward strand.
AACGGCCGGTAGCTTTGCGCATAATGCGGCCAAGCGCGGCCCTCTTTCTTCAGAACCGCCTCTCCAATTTCTCCCGCCAGAAAATCATCCACGACGCCCTGCACATCGCGTTCAAATTGCTCCATGCTGAGCGCAATTCCAGGATCTCTCGCATACAAGTCTCTCAACACTTGCAATTGAAGTCTGTGATTACCCATATGACCATGAGCTTCACCGACAAATATCACGTCGTAATCGGCAAGGGTATCTATCGCTTGCTTAAGCGTCACTGTCTCAGGCGTCGCGCCTCCAGGTCCGGTCACATCCATAGCGCCTGTACGAATCAAGGCATAATCGTAAAAATCCGTAAGGGGACGGGAAAGCGTATAAACCTCTTCATCTGTCACGGTTAAAGAACCGGCGCCGGAAAAACCCGGCACGTTCGCACATCCAGCCATCAAAATGAGTGCCAGCGCGGTGAAGGAATTTAATCCAGTTCGTAAAGTCTTTTTGGTCATTAATTTCATCCTACTCTGAAATAATTTTTTAAATATTATATAAT
>JAJFIM010000422.1 GCA_021774995.1 Alphaproteobacteria bacterium
ATCACGCCTTGCATTTGCTCAAAACGGTTTTCCATGGCGCCGGGCTGGTCCGGTGCGTCGGATTGGGCAATGGCGCTGCATGCGCCGAGAAATGTGGCGAAGGCGACGACGATCATATTGAAGCGTATCATTTTACAGCTCCTCTTTCTTTGATGTGGCGTGCGTTACTTAATATCGAATGGCCGACGTTCGTTTGATTTTCATCAATCAGATAAAACCATTGATTTCGCGAAAATCGGAGACGGGTTATGTTACCATAGAGCGCCCCGCGCCAGACAAGACTTTTTCAAACCATTTCACATCCCAATAACGGCCAAATTTGCGCCCGACTTCATGATAGTGTCCAACCTCAACAAAGCCCATTTCAATATGAAAGTTCTCGGAAGCAAGGTTGGGAAGAGCAATTCCCGCATAGGCGCGGTGCGCGTCAGCGTGCTTGAGAGCGGCAAAAAGAGTATTGTAAAGACGCCCGCCCAACCCTTGTCTCTGCGCGTCATCGGCAAGATAAACGCTGGTCTCAACAGATGTCGCATAAGCCGCTTTTTGCCTGAAAATATTTGAGCAGGCATAGCCGCAAATCTTCCCCGGCGCCCCGGCGACAAAACATTGATGCGGGCCTTGAGCGGTAAAGCATTCAAGCCACTCCCGGCGCCTTTCCATGGAAAACGGCTCAACGTCAAATGTGAAATGCGTGTTCACAATATAAGAGTTGTACAGATCGTTGAGCGACGCCAGATCAGCGCTTGATAGGCGTCTGATTTCTTGCGGCGCACCCTCCATCACACCCTTCCCCCAGGCGCGCGCACCGCCAATTCCTGCAAGACGCGGGGCAGGGCCTGGGGCAGATCCTCTGCGATCAGTCCCCGCCCCAAAAGATTACCGGCTTCCCCATGCAGCCACACCCCGGCTGAGGCCGCCTCAAAGGCGGGCATCCCCTGTGCGGCCAAGCCGGTGATGATCCCGGCCAAGACGTCGCCTGATCCGGCGGTCGCCAGAAAAGGCGGCGCATTCGCGTTAATCGCCGCCCGCCCGCCCGGTGCCGCAATGACTGTATCGGGGCCTTTCAGCACAATGACGGCGCCGCTCTCCCCCGCGGCTTGCCGCGCCGCTTCCAGACGATGCGGGGCTTGTCTTATAAGGCCGGCAAAGAGGCGTTCAAATTCGCCTTCATGGGGCGTCAGAACCACGCGGTCATGCATGAGTTCAAAAAGCGTCTGAGGCGCGCCCGCAAAGGATGTCAACGCGTCAGCGTCCAGCACGGCCGCGCATTGCGCCCGCAACACGGTGCGCACAAGAGAAGCCGTGCGCGCGCCAACCCCGCAGCCAGGACCGATGACGATTGCGTTTTTACGCCTGTCTTGAAGCATTTCATCCAGCCCCAGAGGCCCGTCAAAAGCCTGCACCATTTCCGTTGTCAGATGAGCCGCATTAACCAGCAAGGACGCCTTAGGACAGGCCACCGTCACCAGCCCCGCGCCCGCGCGCAGTGCCCCCCGCGCCGCCAGACGGGCCGCTCCCGTATGAGACGGGCCGCCGCTCACCGCCACGACGTGGCCTCGGTTGTATTTATGGCCTTCCATGCAGATCTCGGGAAAACGGGAGCGCCACAGCAACGGCGTGTTTTCAAAAACGTCGATCGCCAGCCCTGCAATCACGTCAGCCGGAATGCCAATGTCAACCACCACCACTTCGCCGCACCGCGCCCTGCCCGGCATGAGCATATGGCCGATTTTTTTGCGCGCGAATGTCACAGTAAGCTCGGCGATTGGAGCCGGTCCGCGTATTTTTCCACTTGCCCCATCAACGCCGCTGGGAACATCCACCGCCATGACGGGCACGCCCGACGCCGCGCAGGCGCGAAAAACGTCCCCCACAATCCCGCCAACGGGTTTGCTGAGGCCCGCGCCGAAAACCGCATCCACAACCAGCCGCGCGCCCAACAGGCTATCCAGAGTGAGGGGAGACAATTCGCCCTCCCACAGCGCCGCCATATGGGCTGCATCGCCTTTGAGCTTTGATACAGGAACCAGGCAGGATACGCGCACATCCCAGCCCCGCTCCTTCAAGAGCCGCGCAATGACAAAACCATCGCCGCCATTATTTCCCGGCCCGCACAGCACCGCCACGGGCCGCGGCCGCCACCGCGCGCACAGCGCCTCCGCGCACCCCCGCCCCGCCGCCTCCATCAAGTCAACGCCCGGCGCACCGCCTTCTATCGCGCGCCGATCCGCTTCCCCCATCTGGGCAATATTCAGAATTTCTTGAGTCATAAGATCAGTGTAGCAGAGAAATTATTCCCGGACACAATCGCAATCAGCCAAAATTTAAAAAAGAAGCTTTATTTCATCAAGCTTTGCGCGACCGTATGGACCATGCAATAAGCGGGTTTTTGACTAAAATTCCGCTTAGATATTTCCAAGCTCAACGCAGGAAGGCAGACGCTCGGTACGTCCGGATAGGTGTGATGTTCGCGATGATAGTTGAAATTAAGATCATAGAGCAGCAC
>JAJFIM010000423.1 GCA_021774995.1 Alphaproteobacteria bacterium
CCGTCGTTGAAAAACTAAAAAAAGAAAACCCACAAGGCGCTGTGGTGATTCAGGCTGATAAAAGATCACATTCGGGCATTGTCGTTGATATCATGGATCAATTGAATTCTATCGGTGTGCCCAGCGTCCATATTGCGGCTGAAAAGGATAAATAAACATGGCGCGATTCATTCTCGGATTACCTTTTGCCGGGGCCATCACCATCGCATTGTTTCTGTTGATGCGGTATCTCGTATTACCGGGCGATGGCGAGGTTGAGAAAGGCGAGGAGGGACAGAAAATCAATATCACCCGGCCTGAGCGTGATGAGAACTCAGAGGCGCGTGATCGTAATAAGCCCGACCGCCCTCAAAAGCAGAGCAAACCTCCTCCTCCGCCCCCCATGCAGATGGACAAAAACGTCAAGCCGATGAGCAACACGATGTCCATGTCCATGCCGGATTTCAATTCTGATCTAAATCTGTCGGCTCTGGGCGCGCCCAGTGATCGGACGGCGACGCCGCTCGTGCGCATTCCCCCGCAATATCCGCAACGCGCCGCGTCGCGCGGCACTGAAGGCTGGGTGCTGGTGGAGTTCACCATCACGCCCGCGGGAACTGTCTCGGATGCAGTGGTGATCGATTCCGATCCGGCAAATATTTTCAACCGGTCTGCCTTGCGCGCCATTGCAAAATGGAAATACAGGCCCAAGATCGTTGATCAAAAGCCTGTGGCTCAATACGGGATGCAGCAATTGATTTCATATGAGTTGGAAAAATAGTTGCAGGTGAACCAAGCAGTGACGACGAGCGCCAAGCTTGGATAATTATTGTGCATAAAATGGCGCTGGAACTAAAAGTGAAAGAAGGGGCGGGGATCTAAGATCTTGAACCTCTGGAGGAAACGAATGTCTTCTCAAGTGATATTATCTCGAATAGGGACCGGGTCCAGACTGCTTCGGCGCGTGGCGTTGGTTTGTTTTGTCGGCGCGGGCGTGCTGGCGGCGCCTCTTGCATCCGGAGATAATGTTTTCAGCGCCGCCTATGCGCAGAAAAAGCAAAAACCAAAAGCAAAACGCACGGAAACTCTGTCCAAACCCGCTTACGAAATTATCATCAAAGCGCAGGAAGCTTTGCAGGCCGAAATGGATTCTGTGGCGCTGGCGGAAGTCAACAAAATCCTTTCCAATTGCGCAAAATACAAACCCTATGATTGCGCCGTCGCCCATCAGACGCGCGGCTATGTCTACGCCAATCAGGATAATTACCGCGCCTCGGCGCAGGAATTTGAAGCGGCCCTCTCATCGGGCACGCTGGCGGATTACACAGCGCTCGATCTGCGGTACAATCTGGCGCAGCTTTATCTCGGTATGGAGCAATACAACAAGGCGATACAGAGCCTTGAGATTTGGTTCCGGCAAGCGGAAAACCCTGGCGCGGAGGCCTTGTTTTTAGCGGCTCAGGCCTACGCTTTGGTGGAGCGCTTGACCGAAGCTCTGTCTTATGCCGAACGGGGCATGGCCAAGGCCCTGGAGCCGCGAGAGAATTGGTATCGATTGACGCTGGCGATCTATCTGGAGCTTGAAAGATTCACGCCGGCTCTTCCGCTTCTTGAAAAGATGGTGGCTAATTGGCCGACCAAGAAGGAATATTTCTCGCAATTGGGCGCGCTCTATCAGGAAAAGGATCGCCACAAAGATTCCTTCGCCATGCTGGCGCTTGCCTATGACAATAATCTTTTGACTAAGAGCGATGAGTTTGTGCGCCTGGCGCAGCTATACCGTTTTTATGATTATCCGTATAAGGCGGCAAAAATCCTGCAGAAGGAAATAAGCGCCGGGCGGATCAAGAAAACGAAAAAGAACTATGAAGAACTTGGTATGGCTTGGCTTCAGGCGCGTGAGCATAAAAAGGCCCTTGGTCCGCTTAAAATAGCTGGTGATAAATCAAAAGATGGCGATATAAATCTGCTGCTTTGCCAGACCTATTTTCAGGATGAGAAATATAATGAGGCTGCCAAAAACTGCCAAAAAGCAGTCAATAAAGGCGGTCTGAAGAGTAACGGCGGCACCGCCTATCAATTGCTGGGTATTGCCCTCGATAATCAAGACAAAAAGACCGAAGCGGTCAAAGCGTTTGAGCGCTGCCTTGATTGGGAATCCACTGAAAGAGATTGCCGTCGCTGGGTGCGTCATGTGAATCAGAAAATTGATTATGAACGCAAGGAAATCGAACGCCAGGAAGCAGCGGAGGCTGCGGCTAAATTACGCGCCGAGCAACAGGATGAAGAGATCAATCGCGTGCTGCAGCAAAGCGATGAATTTGGCGAAACGATTGATCAGTAAATAACTGATCTCATTTAGACGAGATTTTTAAGGCGGGAGTTCATAAGGGCTCCCGCCTTTTTATGTGCGCGCGTAGCCCCGCGTGAATCTGAACGCAGTGCAATTATTGGTTGAGAAATTTCCGAACCCGGACTATACTAAAGGGAGTACTGAGATCTGATGCGTTGACCTTTTTTCCAAAAAGGAGAGACCTAATGTTTTCACTACGTACCCTTTTGGGCCTGCCGATTGCCGCGGCGATTACCATTGCCCTCTTTTCCCTGATGCAATATCTCGTCACCGCCGAAGAGCCTGTTATTGATGAAGCGGCGGACACGGGTGAAATAACCCTGACCCGTGAAATACGCGACGAAGAACCGAAACTTGATGACTGGAAACCAATACCGCCAGTCAAGGAGACCCCGCCGCCCGTAACGCCGATAGATATCTCAATCGATATTTCGGATATTAAAACAGGGGACGGTCCCATGATCGATATTGGGCCGCAAGGAGAGGTTATCTTCGTACCGCCACCCAATCGAACGGCAACGCCGCTCGTGCGCATTCCTCCGCAATATCCTCAGCGCGCCGCCACCAAAGGCGTTGAGGGCTGGGTGCTCGTCGGTTTTGATATCACACCGGCCGGGAGAGTTGAGAACGCCGTCGTGGTCGATGCCGATCCGGCTGCGATATTTAACCGCTCCGCTTTGCGCGCCATCGCCAAGTGGAAATACAAGCCGAAAATGGTCGATGGAAAACCCGTCGCGCAATACGGAATGCAACAGCTCATCTCCTACGAGCTGGAAAAAGTGGCGCAGCAGTAGTTATTGGTAGCGGAAATAATTCTTGTTGAGGAAAGCTCTAATGCTGTCTTTACGCTCCCTTTTGGGCCTGCCTATTGCCGCAGCGATCACCGTGGCTCTGTTTGTTCTGATGCAACACCTCATCCTCAATGAGGGCTCTATTATTGGGGACGGGGTGGATGCAGAAATAATTTTTCCTACTTACATAATAAGCGATTATGTGCCTGAGATTATTTCTGATTTCTGGCCAACTAGTCTTTTCAGACCTCTTATAAAAACACCTCTACCCGTGCCGTCGATGGATAGTGCAATAGATATTTTTAGTATTAGAGCGGGAAATGTACCTATTATAGATATCGCTTCGATTAATGAGAAATTCATCTTCATTCCGCCTTATGATCTTGCAACGATGCGGCTGGGGCGCAATTCTCAACGTACTCCACCATCTACTCTACCTCTCCCCGTATACAAGGGCTGGGTGTTGTTGGAGTTTGATATCTCACCGACCGGCGTCGTTGAGAACGCTATTGTTGTGGATTCTGGTCCAGACGCCAAGTTTGATCACTCAGCTTTGAATGCCATTTCGAAGTGGAAATACAAGCCGAAAGTGATTGATGGTAAGCCGGTCGCGCAATACGGTATGCAGCAACTCATCACTTATTAAAAGCGACTTTGTGACTAGGGAATTCAAGATTGTGTCGCTATAGATGGATTTCGCGCTTAAAGCGCGGAATGACAGAATATTATGTCACCTCTTTTTCGCGCCCCGGCAAGTGACCCCCATTACGCCTTGCCGCTTACCATCAGGGCGAAGGCGGTGGTGAGGGCGGTTTCCTTGAGGTGATCGAAGCGGCCCGCGGCTCCGGCGTGGCCTGCGTCCATGTTAGTTTTTAGCAGGACGAGTTCGTCCCCCACTTTAGTGGCGCGCAGGCGGGCGACCCATTTAGCCGGTTCCCAATAGGTGACGCGCGGATCGGTAAGGCCCGCTGTGGCCAGTATATGCGGGTAAGTCTGTGCGCAGACATTATCATAAGGCGAATAGGATTTAATGTAGTCAAACGCGCTTTCATCCGTGAGGGGATTGCCCCATTCGGGCCATTCGGGCGGCGTCAGGGGGAGGCTCTCGTCGCACATCGTGTTCAGCACATCGACAAAGGGCACGTCGGCAATGACGCCGCGAAAAAGAGTGGGCGCCATATTGGCCACGGCGCCCATCAGCATGCCGCCCGCGCTGCCGCCATGGGCGATAATGGCGCCTTTCCTCGTAAGCCCCAGTTTTATCAGGGCTTTTCCGGCTGCAATGAAGTCCGTGAACGTGTTGATTTTATGGTCGCGCTTGCCGTCGCGATACCACCTGTAGCCCAGCGCCTTGCCGCCGCGAATATGGGCAATGGCGTAAATAAAACCCCGGTCGACCAGTGACAATCGCGTGGTGGAAAAGCTGGCGGGTATGGTGTGGCCATAAGCGCCATAACCGTAAAGCAGGGCAGGCGCCGTACCGTCAAGCTTCGTGTTTTTGTGATAGAGCAGGGTGACGGGAATCCCGGCGCCGTCGCCTGCCGGGGCCACGATGCGCCGCGTGATATAGTCATCTGGGTCGTGGCCGCTGGGCACGTCCTGCGTTTTGCGTAAAGTGCGCTCCCTGGTTCCCATATTGTAATCGAACACCTGCTGCGGCGTCGTAGGCGAGGAATACGAAAAGCGCACTGTTTCCGTGTCAAATTCATAACCGGGCATCAATGAAAGGCTAAAAGCTTCTTCTTCAAAAGCGATGATATGGCGCGCGCCTTCTTTTCCCTGATCATCAAGCCGCGTGACGACGATGCGCGGCAATCCGCCTAAGCGCTCCAGCCGCACATGAAAATTCTTAAAAACAAGCTGGCTTAAGATCAGGCAACCGGGACTATGGGGAATAAAAGGCGCCCAGAGATCTTTCCCGGGCGCGCTCACCGGCGCCGTCATGACCGCGAAATCTTCCTGGCCATCGGCATTGGTCAGGATAAAAAAAGTCTCCCCGATATCGCTGATTTCATATTCAAGACCCGGTAAACGCGGCGCGATGAGTGCTGGCGCGCTCTCGGGGGCATCAGACGGAATGGTCCAGACTTCGCTCGTTTCATGGTCATGGGCGGAAATGAGAATAAAGCGCCCGCTTGTCGTTTTATCGACCCCAACAAAAAAGCCCGGGTCTTTTTCTTCATAGATAAGTTCATCTTTATCCGCACGCGTTCCCACCACATGACGGAAAACTTTGTTCGGGCGGTGGTTATCGTCAAGCGTGGTGAAAAAAAGAGATTTGCTATCGGCGCTCCAGACAACATTTCCGGTCGTGCCGGGCAGCAGGTCAGGCAAGTCATCGCCGCTTTGTGTATGGCGCAGCGCAATAGTGAAATATTCTGAGCCCTTGTCGTCCACGCTGAACGCAATGAGCCTGTGGTCCGGGCTGTGGTCGCAGTCACCGATATTGAAATAGGATTTGCCGCGTGATTGCG
>JAJFIM010000424.1 GCA_021774995.1 Alphaproteobacteria bacterium
ACAAGACTGGCCAGAAAAGCGATATTCTGCTTCTCAAAGAGCACGGCAAGCGCCATCGCAAACAGGCTCACTCCGACAGCCGCAAATTTTGAGACGCGCACTTCCTCTTTTTCTAAAGCGGCGCCGCGCATGATGACGCCAGCATAAAGATCATGAGAAATCGCTGACGCGCCGGCAATGGTTAATCCAGCCACCACCGCTAAAATTGTCGCAAAAGCAACCGCGGATATAAAGCCAAGGAACGCTTCCCCGCCCACCTCCTCCGCCAGATGAATGGCGACCATATTGCTGCCGCCAATGAGCGCGCCTGTGGCGTCCCGGTAGTGCGGATTATCCGCCAGCAGAACAATCGCCCCGAGGCCAATAATGAAAAACAAAAGAATACTGACATAGCCAAAGAAGGCGGCTGAATAAACAACGGAACGGCGCGCTTCATGGGCATTGGGCACCGTGTAAAGGCGCATCAAAATATGCGGTAGTCCGACAAACCCGCAAACAAGCGCCAAGGCAAGGGAAAAAGAAGACACAGGGTCCTTCAACAAACCGCCGGGCTTAAAGACATCCCCGCCAAGAACGTGAATTTGCGCAACTTGGCTATACATGCCGCTCAAATCAAAATCAAACCGCGCAAGCACGGCAAAAGCCATAAACGTTAGGGAAAATATAAGGATAACCGCCTTTATGATCTGCACCCATGTCGTCGCCATCATGCCGCCGAACACGACATAGGTAATCATCAGTGTACCGATGATGAACACCGCCGCAATATAAGGTAAGTCAAATATCAACTGTATTAATGCGCCCGCGCCTACCATTTGCGCCACAAGGTAGAGAACAACGATGAATAGCGAGGAGATGGCTGAAAATATTTTTATCGGGCGCTCCGCCAAGCGAAAAGACGCGACATCGGTTATGGTAAAACGGCCAAGCTCGCGAAAGGGCTCGGCAACAAGAAAAACCACCAGGCTCATCCCAATCAAGGGCGCAAGAATGTAAATGATGGCGTCAAAGCCAGCCATATAGATGAGGCCGGTAATGCCAAGCAGCGTGGCCGCCGACATGAAATCGCCGGCAATGGCAAGTCCATTTTGAAAGCCGGTAATTTGGCCGCCTGCGCGATAAAATTCATCCGCCGTCTTCGTGCGCCGCGCCGACCAATAGGTAATCCCGAGGGAAATCAAGACCACAAGAAGGAAAAAGAAAATACCGACGCCGTTGGCGCCGGGCTGCGTTTGAGGCTCGCTTGTCTGAGCAATAGCTGGGGCGCCGGCAAACAAGGCCATCATGATCGGGGCGCCGCGCGAAAGTGACTTCATTCACCGCCTCCGCCCGTCAACGCGCCGCGCCGCTCGTCCTTCTCATCGGCAATATTCATATAAAGGGCGTTCAAAATAACGATGGCGGCCATAAGAGCGACAATCAAACCAAAGCCGATGGAATAGGGCGCGCCAATCGCTAAAAAATGCGGGAAAAATGCAAGCGCTACTGAAAACCCGAAATAGAGCGCCACGATTACGCCGGCAAACTTTAAGCCGAGCCGCCGCCGCTGTCGTAGAGTTGCTGACTTATTGTTTCCATCGGGCAAACCATCATTCATGCAAATGGTTTCTCAAATGGCAATCCCACGTAATTTTCCGCAATCATTCTTAACCCTGCCTCCGCCTCCGTTACATAATCTAGTTCCGCGAGCTGCATGCGATACCCAAACGGATCATCACCGAAACGGTGAGTCATGCTTGTCAGCCACCACGAAAAGCGCTCCGCCTTCCAGATCCGATCAAGACACACCTGTGAATATCGATCAAGCAAACCGTCGTCTTTGTCAAGGTAGTGGGCAACCAGCGCGCGCGCAAGCACGCGTATATCCGCCGCAGCGAGGTTTAAGCCTTTGGCGCCGGTCGGCGGCACGATATGCGCGGCGTCCCCAGCCAGGAACAAATTGCCGAATCGCAGAGGTTCCGCCACGAAACTTCGCAAAGGAGCGATGCTTTTCTCGATTGACGCGCCGGTGACCAGGCTTTCCGCCACATCTTGCGGCAGGCGTCGGCGAAGCTCATCCCAGAACGCCTGGTCTGGCCAGGCTTCAACTTTTTCATCGGCGGAAACCTGAATGTAATAGCGGCTGCGCGTGCGCGAGCGCATAGAGCACAGAGAAAACCCGCGCGCGTGATTGCTGTATATCAATTCTTCGCGCACAGGCGGCGTTTCCGACAGCACGCCCAGCCATCCGAAAGGATAGACGCGCTCAAATTCGCGCAGCGCCTTTGACGGAATGGATTTGCGCGCTATTCCATGATAGCCGTCGCAGCCGGCCACATAATCGCAGTGCAATTCCCGCTCGCGCCCGTCTTGAACAAAAACAACTTTCGGCGACCCGCTTTCATAATCTTTGATGGCCACGCATTCCGCCTCAAAATGAACATTGCCCCCCGCCGCGCTAAGCTCATCGTTCATATCTTTCGTAATTTCCGTTTGACCGTAAACGATCACGGACCCATTTCCATATTTCTTAAGATCAATGCGCGCGCGCCTGCCGTCGAAAGCGATGGAAAATCCGTCATGTACAAGTCCTTCGCTTTTCAGCCGCGCGTCAACCTTGGCTTCGGCCAACAATTCCGCCGTGCTCTGCTCAAGAACGCCGGCGCGGATACGCCCCTCGACATAAGAGCGGCTGCGGTTTTCAAGCACGACGCACTCAACGCCCTTTAGGCTCAGCAGTCGGGACAGCATCAGCCCCGCCGGGCCCCCACCAATAATGGCCACCTGCGTTCGCATCTTATTGTCTCCTTTTCGGGATAAAACGGCCGCCGCCGGCAGGGCGCCTCACTGGGCGTAAATTACGCTCGCACATGGCGGTCCACCATGCAGCCAGACGCTTTCTATGTAACGCTTATACTTAGCCCATGCCGAATTCGAATAACTATGGACCTATTCAATTTAAGAATATCGCCAGAGCGCTCAGAGCCGCTTAGCCTCAAAATCCTCCGTTTTGAGCAATTCCATAAATCTCTCCTGGGCCCGCGTCGGCGCCCAATCGCGCCTGACCGTCGCCGCAATAAGGCGTCCAACCTGACCAAAGGGGTGCGGCGTCGCGCGCAGCAGGCCGGCGGCAATTTCGTAATGAACCTGATTGGGCGATAACAGCGTGAGGCGGTCACTCTCAAGCAACAAGCCCCGCACGGCAATAACCGAGCTGCATTCGATAAAACCGCGCGGCGCGGGAACGCCTTCGTCTTGAAAAAGTTCTTCAAAGCGCCGCCTTAACGGCGTGCCCGTTCGCGGCGCTATCCATGGGAACTGCGCCAATTCTTTGACCGGAATCGCCTTTCGTTGCGCCAGCGGATGGGAGCTGCGCATCACAATCGCCAATGGGTCTTCAAACAACGGCTCTTGCACGACGTCATCGATCGGCGCCGGATCGCGCAAAGCGCCGACCAAAATATCTATATCGCCGTGACGCAATCCAGAAAGAAGCTGTTCATAAGGTCCATCAATAATACTGACATTATGATCGGGATATTCCTGCGAAAATGCCGTCAGGGCCTTGGGCAGAATATAAGCGCGCGCCAGCGGCATAGCGCCAATGGCCATGGCGCCCGTGTCGCGTTCGCTCAATCCATTGAGCTCGTTTTTACCGTGGTCAATTTCGGAAAAAGCAAGTTTCGCGTAGCGCACAAGATGAAGCGCCGCTTTAGTCGGTTGAATTCCTGAACGCGTTTTTTCAAAAAGCGTCACGCCTGTAAGCTGTTCTAATTCGCGCGCCCTGCGATGTATCGAGGGTTGCGACGCGCCGCTTTGACGCGCCGCAAGACTAAAATTTCCAGCTTCCGCAACGGCTATGAGGGCGCGAAGCTGTGGCGCGGTGATGAGATGGTGAAAATTGGAAAATCCTTTTTCTTTTCGCCGTTGCGCCAGTCTCAACGCTTCCCGCGCGCCCATTTCAAGATAATTAAGAGCGCGCTCAACGCGGCGCAAAAAAACTTCCCCCTCGATGGTCGCGAACATTCCCGAGCTGCGCCTGACAAACAACAGCACGCCCAGCTCATGTTCAAGTTTGGCGATCGCTTGCGTAATCGCCGGCTGTGATAAATGCACTTTCGTGGACGCAGCGGTTATTCTGTTGCACCGCGCAACCTCATAAAAACAATATAAATGTCGAAAATTGACCCGTTCATTTGCCATGGTCAGTGATATCATGCAGACCCCCTTATAACAAATTCTTATAATAGAAATCGGTCAAAGCATTGCGCGCCGAGACGCCGCTCACCTTTTCCCAGACCAACAAAACCGCTATTTGCGGGGCGATTGCCGGAACAAGGGCTGAAATTCCCAATTATTAGTTGTAATCGCAACTACTTTTATGCATAATTACCTCATAAATCTTCATATTGATTGATTTATCACGGAATTAGAACTACGCTTACCAGTTGCTAGTGCATCTAATTTGTCGTAATCCAGGTCTTCGCAAGCGGGATGAAATCGCGCGCGACGCGTATGTTAAGAGGTGAAAATGTCCAGCGCTGAACTCATCGCACTCATTGCCGTATTGCTGTTTGCCGTCTCAATCTTGCCCGGCACGCTTGGCATTCTTTTGATGACGTCAAAAATTGCGGCCAAAGACTGGGGCGCCCGCCTCATCTATGAAAAAGCGATGTTGGGGGCCACGGCGGCTGGCGTTTTAATGGTCGGCGCGTGGATACTCGTCGCGACGGGCGGCGGCGGACCCTCGCTCTTTATGATGGGCGCCACGCTTGTCTTTCTGGGCGTCTGCATTTTCGGATTTCTCATGCACACCAAATTTCTATTTCAGCCGGTGACAAACCCGCTTTACATGTCCGTAGACGAGGCGCTTCAAAAATTTGGCCCTGACGAGGAAGTAATCGGCGTCATAGACGATGAGGGAACCGCCTGGGCCTATGTCGCGCGGCTTGCGCGCCGGCCGCACATTGTCGAGCAGAATGAAGGCAAAAGCCCTTTCATGATGACGCATTGCATTCTCGCTCACAGCTCCATGGCGTTTGCGCTGGAAGATAAAGTCGCCCGCCCCGACATCACCATTACGTCCGCTCTTGCCAACAACCTTGTCTTTTATGAAAAAAATACAAAATGCTCCATCGTTCAAGCCCGTAACGGCTCTCTCAATAAAGGCGAGCTTCCCTTGCGTATGATGCCGACAATCGCGGTCAGCCTAAAAACATGGAAAGCAATGTATCCGGGTTCAAAGATTTGGTTTCGCAAAAAAGAATGGCGCGATGAATTTTATCTAAGGCTCCTGGCGCGCGCTGACGTGATAGACCCAAAAAGCCCCGTCATGGTTTATCCACTCACCCATGGCCTTGATGAGCGCCTTCCCATGAAGTCAATGGTAACAGGCATCGAAATCGATGGCCAATCCCGCGTTTATACGATGGAGCATTCGCAGCAAAACCCTTTGATCCAAGATCAGTTTGCGGGCGTCGACCTCCTCATCGCCGCAGGCTATGACAACGACCTTATCCAGGTTTTTGATCGCACGGTCGACGACAAAACGCTTTCCTTCGCAGCCGATGGCGAAAACCATTTCATCGATAGCCAAACCAGTTCAAAATGGAACATGCAGGGCGTCTGCGTTGAAGGCCCGATGAAAGGGAAAAACCTAAAGCTCGTTCCCCATTACAATAAAATGTTCTGGTATGTTTGGGGCGATTATCACCCGGGAACCGAAATTTACGACCCCAACCCGGCCGCCGTCGCCGCCTAAAAGCTGGATGCTTGCGGGCGCATGCGATATATAAGCCATAGTTGATAGCGGAATAAAATGAACGTTGCCGGACAAGAAGTAATGACGGATAAACCAACCGAGAGCACCGCCCCGCGGGTCGTGCAAAATTTCATAAACGGCGTTTACAGGCCCAGCGCCGCAAACAAACAATTTAAAAGTATTTGCCCCACTGATCATACGCTTGCCGCCATTGTTCACGAAGCATCGCGCGAAGACGTGGATGACGCCGTTAAAGCGGCCAGAGGCGCGCTGAACGGTCCCTGGGGCAAGATGAGCCTTGATGAGCGCGCCGCCATTTTACACCGCGTTGCCGATCTCATTATTGAGCGGACCGATGTATTCGCCGCCGCTGAGATGAGCGATACAGGCAAACTTCTTGGCCCAACCCTCGAGGGCGAAA
>JAJFIM010000425.1 GCA_021774995.1 Alphaproteobacteria bacterium
GGACGCTATACCGAGAGCAATACCCGTCTGGGGCAAGGATAAGACCCTGCGCCATTTCAAAGCACGCTTTGAGCTGGTAGATATGTAGCCCTGTTAGATAAACGAAATGGCTGTGCAGCCCGAACAAAATAAAACTTTGTCGCTAGCGTAACCGCTTGTTTTAAATGGCAAATCATCGCACAGATAAATTTAACCATTTCAGAATTTGATCCTACAGTTCGAATCCGCGTTTGTCATTCATTTCTTACTAACTCGCCTTTTATACCTTGATTTTTCGGAGTCTATGCCCTAATATACAAGGTATGATAAAGCGGTCAATTACAGAGAGACTTCAAAAAAACATCGGACAAGTGCCTGCTGTTGCCCTGCTCGGCCCACGTCAGGTGGGTAAGACCACTCTGGCCAAAGCAATCGCAAAAGATACGGAGTCTCTCTACCTTGATTTGGAAGCACCCGAAGACTTGTTGAAATTGAGCGACCCTGCCAGTTTTTTAAGCTCCCATAATGACAAGCTGATCATTCTGGATGAAATTCAACGTGCGCCGGATCTCTTTATGGTCTTGCGCGGATTGATTGATAAGAACAGAGAACAAGGCCGGAAGTCCGGACAGTTTTTATTACTGGGATCCGCCTCAATGGATCTGCTTCGCCAGTCCTCCGAAAGCCTTGCCGGACGCATCAGCTATATTGAAATGGGCGGATTGAATGTACTGGAGACTGGCGAGAACAAAAAAGATATTCAAAAACTATGGCTGCGCGGTGGCTTTCCCGACAGCTATCAGGCTGGCGATGATAATATCGCCATGGACTGGCTGGAGGATTTAATCCGCACTTATCTGGAACGAGATGTACCGCAAATGGGTTTTCGTGTGCCTGCGGTCAGGTTGCGGCGCTTATGGACAATGCTGTCGCATCTGCAGGGCGAGCCTGTCAATTATTCCAAACTTGGCGGAAATCTGGAGATTGATGGAAAAACGGTCAGTCATTACGTTGATATTTTAACGGATCTGTTACTGCTCAGGCGTCTAGAGCCATGGCATACGAATGTCAAAAAGCGCCTTATCAAGTCACCGCGCTTTTATGTGCGGGATAGCGGTTTGTTACATCGCTTGCTTGGTATAGACAGTTACGATGCGCTGCTGTCTAATCCTGTACTTGGTAAAAGCTGGGAAGGGTTCGTCGTTGAAAACATTCACTCTGTTCTGCCGCGCCGTGCGGAGACGTATTTCTATCGCACCACCGCCGGAGCGGAAATTGATCTGGTCATCAAAATGCCCTCATCGGAAATCTGGGCTGTGGAGATCAAGCACGGCACCTCCCCCAAGCTGGGCAAACATTACAGCCAGACATGCAATGATGTCGGTGCGACCAGAAAATATGTTGTCTATGGCGGAGATGATGAATTTCCGGTCGGGGATGACGTGAACGTTATTTCTCTGCCCAAGCTTATGAACAAGATTCAGTCTGATTCTTGAGCAACTCTATTTCCAATCCTTCAGGATCAAACCCCGCACATTCAAAACCATCGTATTTATCCTTATAGGATGTTTTTGGCCGTGGTATGCCTTTTTTATATTGCACTCGTTTCCTTTTTGGTTTTTGAATGTTCTTTAAATAAGCTGATAATGATCCCTCAAAACCCGATTTCTTCTTTTTGGAAATTAATCGCAAACAAGAACGCTGCATATATAAGGCAAGCTCATCGTTGCGCTCCTCCTTGGACATTAAATGTGGGGGTGTTTGATTGATCATGCTGCACTCCTTGTCTGTGAATAATAATGAACAAGACATGCTTGGAAAACACACAGTGTCAATTATTTTTGCATTTTGATTGTTCAACGATTCTATAATAGCCAGTCTTCTTTGCACCTAGAAACGCGATCTGCCCAGCATCCTTTAGCTTTTGGATGTCGCATTTAAAAACTAAGGAGTCACCCATCGGAGTGCTGAATCAAAACATCTAACAACAGCTTCATCGCATAGGTGTCCTGCTTACAATATGCGGTGAAGTTTTCCCATAGCGATGGCAAATCATCTTCGGGAAAGCTCCCGTTTAGAAATGCGCCATATTGCAGCATGGCATCGCCGCCGTGGGCGATCTCCAGATCATCATAACTGAGGTCTGTGAAGGCTGGCAGCACAGCTTTGATCGAAGCAGAGCTTTTTTGATCGGGGTGATAGAGCCAGCGTTTTTTGAACGGCACCAGTAAATCTATAATCCGTGCATTGATGGCTTCTATTGCGGCGGCGTATTCGGGAAAATCTCTGGCCAAATCGTTGTTCCGCGCAATTTCGAAGGCTTGGTTGTAAACAACAATGCTGCCGCGCTCTCCGCAAACCTTAACCAAATGCTCTGCAAAAGCGCGGCGGGGGTCGGATCGTTCTTTATGCAGATATGCGCGGGATGTGGCTGGCTTGTGCGGGGTTCCTGATAAATGGCGCGCAATCCCATCAGTCGCATTAAACGCCGCACACGGTGACGACCCACGCAATAACCAGCCCGGCGCAAGTGTCGCGCCATTTGGCGAGACCCATAATAGGGTGTCACCAGAAACTGCTCGTCAATCAAACGCATCAGTTTTAAGTTCAGCGGTGGTTCACCTTTGGGATCGTA
>JAJFIM010000426.1 GCA_021774995.1 Alphaproteobacteria bacterium
AAGACCAAGCGTATTAAAACCGCCCTCACTGTCGATGAAGTGCGCAATCTCAATGAATTTTTTGCTCTATCGGCGGGGGTGGGGGGGTGGCGTATTTGCCTGATTGACACGGCAGATGACATGACCATTGAAGCGGCCAACGCCTTATTGAAGACTTTGGAAGAACCGCCTGAAAAATCACTCTTTTTGGTGTTGGCGCATGCGCCTGGACGCCTTCTTCCAACCATCCGTTCCCGGTGCAGGCGCTTAAATCTGCGGCCTCTCGGCGGGCGCGCATTTGCCGCCGCCGTGTTGGCGCAGGCCCCTGATATCGCAGAAAGTACACTGGGCGCTTTAGCGCAATTGGCGCAAGGCAGCGTTGGCCGCGGTTTGCAGCTCGCGGGGGGGGGCGGTTTTGAACTGTACCAGGAAATGCTTGGGCTCCTCGCAAACCTTCCCACTGTGGATATGCTGATTGCTACTGATATGGCGAACCGGTTGTCCCGCCGCGGTGCGGAAAACGAATTTGCACTGTTTTTTGATCTCTTGTTGAACTGGATTCAAAGCGCCGTGACCGGCGCAGCCCGCCAATGCCCGCCGCCTGAAATTGTGGCTGGGGAGGAGACACTGCGCCGGAACCTCTTCACGCCTGAATTTTTGTCTGGTTGGGTGGACGCGTGGTCCAGCCTGCGCCAACTCAAGGAAAAAAGTGATGCGCTTCACCTTGATAAAAAACAAACCTTTATGCAGGCATTAAGGATCGTTCAACTGGTCAGCGCCGGGGCCGCCAGAAAAATCGCTTAAATCACCCCTTTTGTTGGAGTATTTTTTATGCTTGTCGACAGCCACTGCCATCTTGATTTTGAGGACTTTGCGCCGGAACGCGCCGCCGTCATCGCGCGCGCCAAAGAGCAAGGGGTGGGGGCGATGTTGACCATCGGCACCAAACTCAGCGCTTTTGAGGGCGTGCGGCGCATCGCGGAAAGCGATGAAATCATTTTCTGCTCTGTGGGCGTTCATCCGCACGAAGCCGAAGGGGAGGGGGTGTCGGACCCTGAGCAACTCATCGCACTGACACGGCGCCCAAAAGTGGTTGCCTTGGGTGAAACCGGCCTTGATTATTATTATGAGCACAGCCCGAAGGAAAAGCAGCAATCCAGTTTCCGGGCGCATATTGCGGCGGCGCGGGAGACCGGATTGCCGGTGATTATTCACACCCGAAACGCCGATGGCGATATGGCGCGGATTCTTGAAGAGGAGATGGAAAAAGGGGCCTTCTCGGGGGTGCTTCATTGCTTCTCTTCCGGGGCGGATTTGGCCCGCAAAGCGCTTGACCTTGGGCTTACGCTTTCTTTCTCAGGGATTATCACTTTTAAGAATGCCGAGGCGGTGCGGCGCATTGCGCAGGGTGTGCCGATGGACCGCTTGCTGGTGGAAACCGACGCGCCCTATCTGGCCCCGGTTCCCAATCGAGGCAAACGCAATGAGCCCGCCTTTGTGGTCCATACGGCCGAAAAACTGGCTGAAATTAAAGACGTCTCGATTGAACGACTCTGGCGTCAGACCACGGATAATTTTTTCACTCTTTTTTCTAAAGCCGTTCGAAAAGACGCAAACTCATGAAAGTCACCATACTTGGCTGTGGATCTTCAGGCGGCGTTCCCCGCATCGGCAATGTATGGGGCGCGTGTGACCCAAACGAGCCGAAAAACCGGCGCAGCCGCTGTTCCATTCTGGTCAGCCAGGGCAGCGGCGACAAACAAACGCATGTCCTTGTCGATACGTCGCCTGATATGAGGCAGCAACTCCTTGATGCCGGCGTGAGCGATATTCACGGCGTTCTTTATACCCACGATCACGCCGATCAGACCCATGGTGTGGATGATCTGCGGGTAATTGCCATCCACAACAGAAAACGCGTGGAGGTATATGCCGATGAAGTGACCCGGGCGCGTCTGCAACATCGTTTTGATTATTGCTTCGTGCAACCGCCGGGCAGTCCTTATCCACCTATTTTAACGCTGAATGATCTGCCGCCGCCCGGTGAGAAAATGACCATAGACGGGCCGGGCGGGCCGATCAACTTTGTACCCTTTGAGCAGGATCACGGGTCTATGATGTCTTTAGGATTCCGCTTTGGCCCCATTGCTTATTCCAGCGACCTTGTGGGACTTCCTGAAAAAAGTTTTGAACTTCTCAAAGGAACTGAGTGC
Organism: Alphaproteobacteria bacterium; assembly: GCA_021774995.1. Classification (GTDB taxonomy): domain Bacteria; phylum Pseudomonadota; class Alphaproteobacteria; order SMXP01; family SMXP01; genus JAJFIM01. The sequence continues at coordinate 2,193 of JAJFIM010000426.1, forward strand.
TGGATTGTTGACGCGCTACGCTACAAACCGCATCCCACCCACACGCATCTGGAAATGACTCTTGAATGGATTGCGCGCTTAAAACCTAAACACAGCATACTGACAAATATGCATATTGACCTGGATTACAAAACGCTTAAACAGGAATTACCGGAAGGGGTCGAGCCCGCTTTTGACGGCATGGTGATTGAGATATGAGGAATCGATAAAATGCTAAAAGATCTTCGACGCATTGTTACGGAAGTCGACAAGCAGGGAAATTCCATCATTCGGATGGCTGGGCCTCCGGGCAATGTTTTTGAGATGGCTGGACAGGAAATTGTTGGGGAGTTGTGGAAAGCCAAGGCCTCGGCGCCCGATCTTCATGCGCCGTCTGATCCCGTTATTGGCGAGGTCCGCTTAGGGCCAGATAAGGGCGGCGTTTTGTGTCGCTATTTCGTGGTTGCGCCGGAACCTGAAAACCCCAGTCCTGAGCAAAAAGCTGCGCTTCAAGAGCAATATGAGAGCGCTTTCGCCTCGGTCGAGGGCAATCAGAATTATCAGGTTAAGGGCGCCCGTCACCCGGCCATGCACAAAACCGAAACACTCGATTTTATCGTACTCATCCGAGGTGAGGTCACTTTGCTTGTGGGTGAGAAAGATGAAGTAAAACTAAAACCGGGAGACAACGTCATTCAATGCGCCACAGATCACGCCTGGGTGAATTACGGCCCCGAACCAGCTCTTCTGATGGCTGTTCTGATTGATGCCGCAAATCAGGGATAAGGAGGATTTGTGTAAAATAATATCAATTATTTTCCATAATATATATTATGCGACTCTTGTTTTTTTGCGGTGTACTTTGTGACGCCCCTTTTTTATGAGCGAATCAAGGGCTTTTTAAGAGAGTCATAAGGTTGAAATACGAGACAGTTAAGGCACTTTACGGTGCGCGATAATCCCCCATCAGTTTGGAAGTTGGCTTCGTATGACTAAAACTCACTGGCGCACTTCCAATAGCCATTACATTTTTA
>JAJFIM010000427.1 GCA_021774995.1 Alphaproteobacteria bacterium
CGACGATTTGCGCGCCATCATCCTTAAACGCCTGACCGCCTTGCGCATGGTCCCAATGGGACTGGGAATATGCAACATATTTAACGGGTTTGTCGGTGAGCTTGGCAATTTCATCACGCAAAATTTGGCCTCCCTCCACTGTGAGGGGGTCCGTGGCGATCACGCCTTCTTCCGTAATGATGAAAATATTGCGGTAGAAATTATTCCGAAAGGCGTAGAGCCCCTCAGTAATGGGCGCTATTTCATAAGGTTTGGTCATATCGTCAAGCGCGATTTCATATAATTCCGGCGCATCTTCAGCAAATGACGAAGACGCGGGCGTCAACGCAAGGATAAGAATTCCTAATGTGGGAGTCACCCAATTTAAATTGATCGCTTTAAACATTTTTTCCTCATAAATTTACGCGCATTATTTCTGAAATTTTGAGAGACGCGAGTTTTATCGGCCTGTTGCCGCATAGGAAACGATGCGGCGCATAATCACGGCCAGATCATCCTCGTTGTAACCGTCATATTTGGTAAAAGGCGTGAGGTCGATCTTGTCCGCCATAACAAAACTGGTATAGGCGACAAAGCCGTCATCATTCGCTTTGAGAACGGTTTTTATCAGCGAATCCCAAAATATCCTCTGATCCGTAACAATAGAAACAGGCCCAAGTCCCGTTTGAGGAACCAGTGAACCATCATCGCTTTTGTTAAATTTGACAGAACTGCCGACAATATTTTTTACGCCGTTATCAGCGGCAAATTTTTCGGTGGCTTGAAAAAATTCAACAATATTATACGGTTTGATATGCGGTATTGTGGGATCGGGCGGAAAATCGGCTGTGGGCGCATTCACCAAATCAGCAATGAAAAGTATGTTTGCCGGACGGGGCAGCATGACGATCAAACACTCACTGTTACTGGGACCAAAATAGGCCAAGTCCAGAGATTTTCCTCCAAGAGTGACCGTATAGTCATGAGAAAAGGTAATGTCCGGTTTAACAATGGCGGGATTGGGATTTACTTCAAAATTTTGCGCACAGCGCTCTTGCGCGATAAATTCAGCCCCTTCATCTTTGAAAATTTGCCCCCCCGCAATACTGTCCCAATGAAGATGCGAATAGACAACATATTTGACAGGCTGGTCCGTAAGTTTTGCAATTGCTGCGCGGTAGAGTTTGGCCGCCTTACTGTTGAGCGGATCGGTCACGATCACGCCTTCATCGGTGACCATAAAGATGCTGCGCGCGGAGCCATAGCGAAATGCATACAATCCATTGCCAAAGTCTTCCACACCAGTGGGTATCTTAGAGGCCCCCGTAGTCTGATCCGCCGAGCACGCAAATAGCAACGTTGCCAAAAGGGCCGCAGCAGGACCTAACATAAGATTTTTCCATACGCGGAAAGTCATCTATTTTCTCCCTTTATGCCCCGTCCGGAATCTATTTGATCCATCCTTCAATATTTTAAATCTCAATATACATACCAGCCTTCTTCCTTGATTTTCCAATGCTAATGTTAAATCGGCACTATAATTAAGTTTAATAGTGTTGAGGTGAGCCCATTCTTCGGATCGCCTGGCAGGTTATTTTCTACCGGTTATCACTCACCGCTATGAAAATGCCGGGCGCAACACATCGGTCATCAGCACGGCTCTGGGCGCGGTGACTTATGTCTATAACGCGCAAGGATACAATACAGCCGTCAAATCACCCGTCTGGTTTCGGGGCATTGCCTAATTTCCAAGCTTCTAGAAATCCAGCCGATAGCCGCCAATAAAGAAATATCCTTTGATCGTCTCTGAACCGAATGCATTGTTCGTACGTATCCACTCGCCTCCTGCTTCCAGGTCTAATTGGAAAAAGCGCGTTGGGATATAATTGAGGCGAATCGAAGGTTTAATTGTAAATTGCGTCTGGTCCACTGTCGTTGAATTACGCTTAGAGAATCTTAATCGGGGATTAATACGGAAAGTACGGTTGAAGCGAAAACGTGAATTAAGGTCGATCACATATCTCTGTGCGGACGCCATGTCATCATACCGGAACCCAATCATCATAAGATCGCCATCCATCAACAGATTTGTCCCAAGGAGTTGCGCTGAGTAAAAGGCTTCAACACCTGTCCCAGGCTGACCTTCAACTCCGCCTGCTGCAATCGTCGGCTCCATTTTAGAGAGGGTCACTGAGCCGTTCACCTGAAACTTGTCAGATAATGGATGGGAAACAGTGAATGATCCGGTCTTGATGCGCGCCGCACGTGCCTCGGCGATCTGATAAATTTCGTCATCTGTGAAAATGCCGCGCAGCATGTCGATAGTCTCCAGGCCTTGTCCCTGCAAGGCGTCAATCGTCATGAGGCTTGGCGCATAGCGATAGTCCAAAGCAACGTTAAACGTCGTGTTATCTTTCAGTCGCCAGGAACCATTAAAAAGCGCCAGATTCAGTGATCCATAGAATACATCATAGTCCAGAAGGCCAAATGCTGACCTGTGATCATCAACATAGCGCATTTCCAGGCCCACTGCCTGACGGTCAACGAGGCTGCCTACTTTTTGATGAATGAAATAAACAGTCGTATCAAGATTCTTTACAAATTGATTCACATCGACACTGGCGCCCAGAAAATGGCGACTGTCATCAACGAATAGATTACGCGATCTGATAACCGGGGCGCCCGCCACCACATTCAGGCGAACTTCTTCCGTTACATCAAAACTGACCAGACCGCCATCGAACCGCCCTAAAACACCGCCCGTACTCCTCGTTTGCCGGCCAAATCTTGCGGCTAGGCGCGTCGCTCTATCGGCAATATCGATAAATAAGGCGCTCACCGCGCCGAAATCATTATTGTCTTCTGGCAAAAAATCCTTTGTATGCGTGCCGGAAAATCTCAGGCTCCCATCAAATCGGTCATTACTGATGCTGGCCGTCACATCGGCGCCGGATACCAGCGCATTGCGATTGACCTGGCTATCGGGATCAGAAACAAGGTTTGGCTGATCCAGCGTTAATATACTTTCATCACGCTGGTAGAATTGCGAAAGGCTGGCTGTCATCCTGGTCACGGGTTTGCGTTTACCTGTCAACGAACCTCGAAGTTCCGGGGGCGCTTCTTTACCTGCCGTCAACAGCGCAGACAGCCTCTGGCGCACACGCGCAGCGCCTTCACCTTCAGGGTAATTTTTGATGTACTCTGAATACTCTGCTTTCGCATGTGCAAGCTGTCCATTTTTCTCCCGCGCCAGACCCAACATTTCACGCGCCTCAGGAGAAGCGTTGTTTTCTTCGAATATCAGCGCTTTCGTCAGCAACTGAATTGCGCGTGCATAATCGCCGCCGGCCATCAATGCGCGCGCTTGAGTCACAAGCGCAGCCGCATCGCCATTGGATGGCAATTCTTCCATGAGCGATGACTGCGCGGGTGGAATTTTCTTTTTTTGATCCATACCCCGATCGGAAAGCCACGCCCGAACCACCGTCTCCCGCTCGTCTTTCGGCGGTTTCACAATCCATGCCTCAGGGTATGCCTGCTTAAGTTCGGTGGCGACGTTTAGCGCCTCTTTCCGCGTTTTAAAAAAACCGATCCTCAATCGATTCCATGCCAGGCCATCTTTTTCAAACCGCGTGACATAGGCTGCGTAAGTCGAAAAAACCTTCAAATCCGGTAAGTCAGACTTCTTGATCTCTGTTTGTTTTGAATGGAGGTTCAGAACGTAAAGGGCGTTTTCATCAAGCGTTTCAGGCATTGATCGGAGGATGGACTTTGTCGAGGGACGCGTAATTGTGCGGTCAATTTCTGGACTGACCTTCAGTTTTGGCGCTTTTCCCGAGCACGCGTCGGCGACCGGATTATCCGCAACACGAATATCAAGGCTTCTAAAATCAGAACCTCGCTTAACATCAAAATAGCGATTTCGTGTAAAGAGGATCGACAATTCCGGACCGGTTGGCGCATCCCCGGTATATCGAATTTCCTGAATTCCTGCATTACGGTTGGATGGCGGTCGCAACTCTTCGCGGGACCGTAATGCATCACCATCAATGCGGCCGGTATCAATCAGATTAAGCTCAATGCGCACATGATCACCCCGGTCTTTTGGAAAAACTGATGTCGCTTGAACAGGGTAATTAAAGGAGATTGATACAATTGCACAATCCTCGATTTCACTGACCTGAACGCGCGACAGAACACGGTCACGCACTGGCTGGGCCTGTGCCTCAGTGAAGCATGCCAATCCCAGGATTGAAACAAAAACTGCGAGCAGAACGAGACTTGAAAATGATCCCCTTTTTTTACTTAATGCTACCATTCGCGATTTGAAGGCCTGTGTCTGCTGTTTCTACGCTCTTTGATTGTTGTCAGAGAGCTGTCTGTATAGACATGACATGAGCCGGTGCAATCCCGCAGTTCACTGATGGTATAGGTCGCATCCGGGTTTTCATGTTTTTTATGCGGGCCGGGTTTAAAATCATTTGCATGACATGCTGCACAATCGGGTTGATAGGCGCCGAATTGCCAAGCAATAGTTTGCGCGTTGGTCGTATGACAATCAATACATTCGACACCGCCGCCATGATCCCCGGGATATGACGGCGATGAATGGCTGAAGTTGATGGGAAGCCATGCAAACGTCCGGTGGCATTCATCACATTGAAGCGGAGTCGTAAAGTGATTCGCTGTTTTACCTGTCGCAGTCGAGCCGTTATGGCAACTCGAACAAGACCCCGTCACGGATGCATGATCAAAATTTGCCGGTATCCACGCCAATGTAGTATGACATGCATCGCATTGCGCCGTGGTCGCAATGTGTAAAGGGGTTTTCCCAGTCGCGGTCGTTCCGTTGTGGCAACTGGAGCAGGAACCCGTCACAGCATTATGATCGAAGCGCACATTCAACCAATTTGACGTCACATGGCAATCATCGCAGGTGTCTGATGAGACAATATGGTTGGCGGTCTTACCGGTGGCGGTCGCGCCATTATGGCAGGTCGAGCATTGCGCCGTTGTCGCTGCGTGATCAAAACGCACATTGGTCCAGGTCGACGTTACATGGCAGTCTTCGCAAAGATTGGTCGTCGGAATATGGGTTGGCGTTTTGCCCGTCGCTGTGGAGCCGTTATGGCAAGAGAAGCACGAGCCTGTGACGCTGGCATGGTCAAATGAGACATTCGCCCAGCTTGACGTCACATGGCAATCATCACAGGTGTTCGATGAGATAATATGGTTTGCGGTCTTGCCGGTGGCGGTCGCGCCATTATGGCAGGTCGAGCATTGCGCCGTTGTCGCTGCGTGATCAAAACGCACATTGGTCCAGGTCGACGTTACATGGCAGTCTTC
>JAJFIM010000428.1 GCA_021774995.1 Alphaproteobacteria bacterium
ATGGGAACGGCCAATTCCGGAAGGACGGCGGATAATCCCTGCAATGACGGTCCGGCGATCTGAACGCGGTTGCGGCGCACGGCGGCCAGCATATCGTCTTCATTGCCGATCTCGCCGCGGATAAAGTATTGCAAATCAACGTCAGGCGCGTTTTCCTCAAGATAGTCGCGAAATTGCGTCCATTGTTTGTCCCAAGGAGAATTAGGCGCGGACACCGCCGCCACCTTGCCGCTCAGCGCATGCGCGCCAGCCGGCCATGCGATCGAAACCAAAAAAACCAGAATCACGCGCGCACTGCAATAGCGTCTCATATCGTCTCCTACCAGATCTTTTCGAGCGATGGCCGACATCAAGCATCCCTTATGACGCTTTCGTCAATCTTAACAACTCCAGCGCCAGGATCAAACGAACTTCCTTCACACAAGAACCGCCATATGTCCATGGTTTGCGCTGTGGCGCCGCCCCATCAACCCCTTTGACCGTGCGCGCCGCGCATCACTATATTAAGGTCGAAGAAAGAGGGAGCGGCGCATATGCGGGAACAGATGGGATTTCGATACGGCGCCGCGGCGGCTTTTGCCCTGATGACGCTCTTTACCGGCTGCGACAGCAAAGCCGGGGCGCAAAAACCATTACCGGATAATAAAGACAGAATAGCCGTAGTGGCGACCGCCTGGGGGCCTCCCGTCGGCTACTCCGCCGCTTATAACGATAGTATTTATGATCGCGCCGTTATGGGCGACCGCGCTGCGTCGCCTGACGAACCTTGCACTGAATGGTATTTAGGCTCTGATCCTTACCGCACGGAATTTGGGCGCATTCCCTACGCTCTTGCATGGAAGGTCAAGGGTCTTGAACGTCTTTGGGATGGGTACGGCATTTATCGGCTGAGCCCGGACGGTAAAACTTATATTTCGGCGCTTGACGGCGCGGTGACTGTAGCGGTTGAGGACGTGGCGGATGCAACCGTCACGCCCGTCAAAGACATGCCGGCGACAGGCAGTTCAAGGCGCTTCTTCTTTCACGAAGATCCAAGAAACGGCGCTGACCACCTCGCCGGTTTCTATAAAATCAACTTGCCGAATGGAATTCACGACCTCAAGGAAATGGCGCTTATGTACGCCCTGCGCACAGCCGGGATGATGGGTGACGATATTGACGCGCCTCCCGTTAAAGAGAAAATGCAGGCGGACATGGGGGCGTATCTTTCCAATTATGTGGCGGATATTTTTGGCGATGCGGTCGATCTGAGATACGGCAATTACGCGGCAATCCCTGGCATGACCCAAACATTGGAGGATGTCGTTGTTGAATTTGCGTCCGAAGGTTTTGAAAAACTCCTGGTCGTCCGCGAGACAACCGATCACAACAGTGTCGTCGCCGACGGGTGGAGCCGCAATCATACGCTGAAAGCCTTATGCCAGGCCGGATTCGGCTATAGCGATGAAGACGTCGCGCTCAAGCTGGTCCGCCAGGTAGGGCGCACGCCTGAATATAACCAAATGCTTGTGATGAATTTGGACAAGCATTTGAAAGTGTTGCCGAAAGGGTCGAACGTGTCGATCCTCTACGCCACGCATGGCCAGCCCTGGCCTGGATCAAACCCTGAGCGCGGGCCGATGTCCGCAGGCTGGCAACGGGTGAAAGATGTGACGCACGAAAACGCCTATCTAAACTATCTCAGTTTCAAGAAATATGCTCTGGCGGCTTTCGATGAAAAATTCGGAGGGGATTATCGGCTTAACTTCAACAAAAGCGGCGGCGTCGGCGGTCCGGACTCCCGCACCAACGCTCTTTTCGGCGCGGGAATGGTTTATGGAAAAAGCACAGGCGACCCGGACGACCCTTTGCGTTTTGCAACCATCAGATCGGCATTGGAAACCGCGATACGGGTCGACAATGCGGATGAAGTCGTGATCGTTCTGTCGCATTGGGTCAGCAATACGGCCGATACCGCCCTGATCATTCGCGAGGTTAATGACCTGCCTCTAAATTCAATCGCCGAGCTCAAAGACGGCATCTTTTCCATTACATGGTGCGAGAGATATTCAGAAGCCCGGCAATACGATCAAATACGCAGCACTGATGGGAGCTGCCCGCAAGATTATACGCGCATTCAAATGACAGAGGCCTTTAACGGCGTTGCGGAAGGGTTTTTCAGCGGATATGCGGGCCGCATTCGCGGCGGCATAGAACGCTTTGGCGTCTTACCCGCACTTGATATTGAGATCGCCGGAAGAGGCCTTATCACGAAGCTCGGCGGCGGCGTGGCTGAAATAACGGACGGACCATTGGCCGGGGCTAAATTGGTGGTGCAGCCTGACCCCAGGCCGCTGGAGCCGGAGGGCAATGAATGGAAAAACCGCTTCCGCCCTGATACGGCGCCCGATCCCAATACCGGACCGACAGCCGTTCGTCCGATAAACGATTTTGTCGTTATGGAAGATTATCTGGACAGCGCAAAGGATGATTTTACCGCCTTGATCGGCACGCAAGGCAAAAGCGACCCAGAGACGCCGCTCCCAAAACACAAGCGCGCCGCATCGCCGACGGTCTATTTCGGCCCCTACCGAACGCTGTTCAATGCGCCCGCCACAATCACTCTGCCTTACGACCGGTCGCGCGTTACAGATGCACGTAAATTGAGGCCCTACATCTATAACGACTTTACCGGAAACTATGATCCGGTTTTTTCCGTTCCCGCAGGGCGCCCTGTCCGTGTCAACGAAGAATCTGCGACGGTCTCTTTTGATGTTCAGGTTTTGGGCAATTTCGTACTGGCGCCCGGCAATTAGCGCTATACTTGCCTCCAAAGCGACACTAGCCGCTTATGCCAGACCGGCCCTTTAAACTTCAGACCGGCAATCGGGAATCCCTCATGGAAATGGCGCCATTTCTGAAATCGATGCGGCCAATCATCGTTAAACTCAGAGACTTGGCCATCTTGATGGCGTCTTTGGGTACGCTCCTCTTCGTTATATTGCCGCTGATTGGCGACCCGGCCGAAGTGTTGGCGGGTATGGATGCAACGCCCGAACAGCTCGCCGCGATTCGCGCGAAATACGGGCTCGATCAACCCTGGTTCGCGCAATACGCCCGTTACTGGTGGAATCTCGCGCAATTCGATTTTGGAGAATCACTCACCAGCGGGCGCCCGGCCCTTGACGTGGTGATGGCGCACCTGCCGGCAACGCTTATGCTGTCCGGCCTGGCAATGGCCTTGACGCTGCTTGTATCGGTTCCCCTTGGCGCATGGCTGGGGTTTCGCCCCAACGCTCCAAGCCGGCGGTTCAGCGCCTGGATCGTCTTTATTTTTCAAGGTATGCCCGGCTTTGTGATCGGGCTTGTTCTGATACAAATATTTGCGGTGAATTTGCGCTGGCTGCCCTCGATTGGCTATGGCGGGCCGACAACGTGGATCATGCCCACGCTAGCGCTGTCGTCTTTTCTCATTCCCAAACTTACCCGCATGATTGCCGCCAATGTCGCTGAAGCCATGCGGGAAGATTATGTCCGCACCGCGCGCGCCTTTGGCGCCACGCAAAGCGAAATATTGTGGCGGCACGCCTTTCCCAATGCCCTTCTCGGGGCGATGGCGCTGATCGGGACGCAATTTGCTTTTTTATTATCCGGCACGGTGATCATCGAGCGGCTTTTCACATGGCCCGGCATCGGCTGGCTGCTTATTGAGCGCACGCAAACACTCGACTTTCCCGTCATTCAGACTTTGGCGCTCCTCATTGCGTTCATGGTCTTTGCGGTAAACGCTCTTACGGATTTAGGTTTCCGTCTGGCCGACCCCCGTTTGCGCGAAGAGACGTAGCCAACCATGCGCCCGCCCTTCGTCTCTTTTCAAAAGCAATTCAGCGTCGCACAGGCCACGGCGTTGAGCGCGCGCCGCTCCCTTACCGGCGAAATGGTTTTAGCGATTGTCCTGGCGCTGGCGCTTACAAGTTTTGTCTTCTTAGCCCCTCTCCTGACGACGCACGATCCTATGCAAGGCAATCTGATGGCGCGCTTTAAACCGCCCGGCACTGAAAATCATTGGCTGGGAACCGATGAATTGGGCCGCGATATCTGGTCGCGCACATTGGCGGGTTTCAAGTGGTCTTTGAGCGCGGCTTTCATGGCAAGTGTGATTGCGATGAGCGTTGGGACGGCTCTTGGCCTCATCGCCGCGCAGCGCGCCGGCATTATACGGACCCTGATTCGCCAGAGCGTCGATATTGTGCTGTCTTTTCCAGGCCTGATTGTTGCAATTTGCGTCATCACGCTCTGGGGGCAGGGATTTTGGCAATTGGTTTTGACATTGGGGCTATTAAGCTGGCCAGTATTCACGCGCGTTGTTTACGCCGAAGCGCTCAGCCTGCTTGAGCGCGACTATGTCTCGGCGGCAACCCTCATGGGCGTTCCGCGCACCGCCATACTTCTGCGCCATGTGTTGCCGGGCTTACGCGCCTCGCTCATGGTCGTCATGGCGTTTCATTTTGCCGATATGCTGATCGCTGAAAGCGCTTTGTCCTTCCTTGGGATCGGCGCGCCGCTGGGGGAGCCGACCTGGGGCAATATGCTGGCCGCCAGCAGAGACAAGCTTATTCAGGCGCCTTGGATGATGCTGGCGCCGGCCTGCGCCATTGTCCTGGCTGTTGTGACGGCGAATCTGGCAGGCGACGGTCTGGCGCGCGCGTCCCGCCAACAAGGCAAAGAGGTGGTGATCGCATGAGCCCGGCGCCTGCTCTCACAATCGAAAACCTGCATATCGGCTTTCAAACGCCGAGCGGTCTGGTGAAAGCGGTGAGGGGCGTTTCACTCAGCCTCAATCAAGGCGACATTGTCGGCATTGTGGGCGAATCGGGAAGCGGCAAAAGCGTCACCGCCCTCAGCCTGCTTAAACTGCTCCCCCCCGCCCGCGTGTTGCGCAAAAAAGGCGCCATTACTTTACTGGGCCGGGATCTTGATGCGCTCACAGACACTGACATCCAAGACATGCGCGGACGCGACGCATCCATGATATTCCAGGAACCAATGACCGCACTCAATCCGGTTCGGCGCATCGCCGCGCAAATGTGCGAAGTCATTGAACGCCACACGGATCTGTCCCGGCAAGATTCTGTGAAGCGGGGCCGCGCTCTTTTATCGGAAATGCAGATCGCCGATCCGCACCGGATCATGGAGAGCTTCCCGCACCAATTGAGCGGCGGCCTGCGGCAACGCGTGTTGATCGCCATGGCTTTTGCCTGCGACCCTAAACTCATTATCGCCGATGAACCCACCACCGCACTCGACGTCACCGTGCAAGCTGAAATCCTCCGCCTCCTGAAAGAAAAAGCGCGGGATCGCAACGCGTCGATCATATTCATCAGCCATGATCTTGCCGTCATTTCCCAGCTTTGCGACGCGGTTTATGTCATGCAACAGGGCCGGATCGTGGAACACGGTGAAACGGCGCAAGTCATTCACGCGCCCCGGCATGACTACACAAAGGCGCTTTTAGGCGCCATGCCGGAGACCAAAGTCTCAAAAGCGCGCGCCGCGCAAAAACACCCGGCTGAGGCTTTACTCACCCTCAAAGACATAAGCCTCACCTATTCCTTGCAGGGCGGGGCCGCATCCGTTCATCAAGCGGTGAAAGGGGTGGACCTGACGCTGAGGCGCGGCCAAACACTGGGCCTCGTCGGCGAATCGGGATGCGGCAAAACTTCCCTGGCCAAAATCACTGCCGGACTGATCAGACCCTCAAGCGGCGCGCTGATCTATCAGGATCAAGACATTACTTTTAACCGGCGCCATATGGACCGCCAGGACATAGCGATGGTCTTTCAAGACCCTTATTCATCGCTCAACCCGCGCCTGCGCATCTGGCGGTCGTTGAGCGAACCGCTCACCGCCCGGCGCCGCATGCCGCGCGAAAAAATGCGCGCCGCCGCCGAGACTTTGTTGCAAATGGTCGGTCTGGACGCCG
>JAJFIM010000429.1 GCA_021774995.1 Alphaproteobacteria bacterium
GGGAAGTGGTGGGGCGCGGCGCGACGCATCCGGGCGGGCGCCCCCACGCAGAAGTACAGGCACTTAATGAAGCGGCTGAAAGATCCTACGGGTCCACGCTTTACGCGTCACTGGAGCCATGCAGCGTTTATGAAAAAATACCACCGTGTACGGATGTTTTGATTGATGCGGGCCTTGTGCGGGTTGTCGCCGCGATGCGCGATCCCGATCCGCGCGTTAACGGGGCGGGCTTTGAGCGCCTGAAGGCGGCGGGCATCGAAGTGGATATTGGAATTTGCCAAGAAGAAGCGGCCGAACTTAACGCCGGGTTTTTTCACCGCGTTCAAACCGGCCAACCGTTGATCGCGCCGCTGGATGCGGATCAATTGACGATGGGGGATTTGTTTTTTGGACCTGCGTTTTTCGATGCGGTGTTAATGGATATGAAAGAGTGGCTTGACGCGTCAAATAAGGGGCGGGACCCGGGGCTTTGCGTGGTGGTGGATGACCGGTCTCTTGCGCCCGCCGCGATCGGCGCCGCCTCTCTTGAGGCCCGCAATCATGCGTGGCTTGTGGCGGAAAAAGCGCGCAACCCCAGCCGCCTGTCGATGATGGGGACATATCTGGACCGGATCTTGGAAATTGATTTAAATCCCGAAGGCGATATTGATCTGGCGGCATTGCTGAAGGCGTTGGGCGATATGGGCCTGACATGCGTTGCTGTGGATGCGCGCGGGCGCCTTGCCAATCGCCTGCGCAAGGCCGGTTTGATCTGACTTTTGTTCGCTTTTATGGATCTGCGCTTTTTTGCGCCAGCGCGCTTTGATAAAACTCCGCAGAAGTATTGATAAAGACTTCTTTGGTGAATTGGGATCGGTATGTTTTGCGCCCCCCTTCAATAAGCTTCAGGCGCAATCTATCGTCTCTGAGAATGCGCATAATGGCGCGGGCAAGGGCGTCTGCGTCGTCGATATCAATCAATAATCCGTTTTCTTCCGTTTTTACATATGCCTTGGGACCGGCTGCCGCCGCCGCCACAAGAGGCGCGCCGGCGGCCCATGCGTCAACCATCACTGTGCCAAATGGTTCGTACCGGGATGGAAAAATGCATATATCTGCGGCGGCCAGAAGTGCGCCGCGATCATCGCGCCAGCCTAAAAACCTGACCCTTTCCGTCAGACCAAGGCGCTTCGCGAGTTCGGTCAATTCATCTTTGAGAGGGCCGTCACCGGCGATCCATAAATAAGCGTCCGGAATTTGCGTGAGCGCGTTCAGTGCGATATCAAGCCCCTTTTTGACGTGAAGCCGGGCCAGGGCCAGGAGGAGCGGGGCGTTTTCCGGCGTCTCCAGACTGCTGCGCGGCGTGGGCGCGCAAGGGGAAAATTCCGCGTAAGTATGAATAAGCTTTGTTTGTGCGGGGGTTGCGCCTTGGTCATGAATATGCGCGACGATATCTTTCGTCAGGCCGATATGAAATTCGCATTTCGCGAAGCGCGCCATTTTATAATAGCCGCCATACCAGCCGATATTTATGGCGCGGCTGTTTTGCGCAAAGGTTCCGGCCCGGCCCATCCAGTATTGGATGATATCGGGGTCAAAGCTTGCTATGGCCTTGCGCAAGGTCCGGTGCGTCGACCACCGCGCGATCCGGTCAAAAGAGGCGGTGGAAAGGGGGATGTTGTTCGCGCGCAATTGGTCGAGGCGATAAGTATTGTCGGGCCGGGTGACGACATATTGCGACAGGCGCGCCTGCGCCAGCGCCAGGACCGATTCCAGAAAAATATTTTCCGCGCCGCCTTGGGGCGCGCCGGCCATGACATGCATGATTTTCAAAGAAGGGAGAACCTGCGTCATGGTTTAAGACCGGGCTGAGGGCTTTGTCACCACTGGCCGGTATTGGGCATGGAGGCCCAGGGTTCTTGGGGGGGCAGGGCCGCTTTCCAACCGCCCTTTTGCAGCAGTTCAATGGAGATGTTATCGGGCGAACGGATGAAGGCCATCACGCCGTCCCGGGGAGGGCGGTTTATGGCGACGCCCGCATCCAATAAATGCTGGCATGTTTCGTAAATATTTTCGACTTCATACGCCAAATGGCCGAAGTTGCGCCCTTCGCTCATATCGTCCCCATCCCAATTATAGGTAAGTTCCACCACTGCGCTCTCATCGCCAGGCGCCGCCAGAAAAACCAGCGTGAAGCGCCCTGCGTCATTTTCCATGCGGCGCACTTCCTTCAAGCCCAGCTTATTGCAATAAAAATCCAAAGAGGCGTCCAAATCGGAGACGCGCACCATGGTGTGGAGATATTTCATGTTCTGGTAATCCTTATCCTAATAGAAACCAGCCGGACCCTATCTTATAGGCGCCTCTCTGGCCAGCGCGGCGCACGCGTTGATGAAACCTTAACCGCGCCCGCGCGCGTTAAGAGGAAATTAGCGGCTCGGCAAATAAAATACCAGATCATATGAGGGTTTAAAGACAGACGGATCGCCAAAAATGGGTGAACAGCGGAAAATTTCCTATCGGCGCCTCAGCCAAGCTCAAGTCGATGAAATTACGGACCGCCATGAAATGTTGCGCGCCAATGAAATGGGCGGCGCGCGCGCGGATTTCGGTTTTGCGGATCTGTCGGGTCTCGATCTGTCCGGGCGCGATCTGACGGATGCGGACTTTGTCGGTGCGGTGTTGACGGAGGCGAGATTGACAAACGCCACTCTCGATAACGCTGTTTTCTTTTGCGCCGATCTGCGCCGCGCCGACCTGGGGCAATGTTCGTTGCGCCGGGCTGATTTGCGGGGCGCGTGTCTGCGCGGCGCCTACCTTGCGCAAGCCATTCTGGATCAGGCCGATCTGCGCGAGGGCGTTATCGCAGAGCGGGAGCGGGGCGGGGGCTTGCATATTCTCCATCATGATCTGGGAGCCGGTCAGTGGCCGGCGGCGCTCTATCGCGAACGTTATCTTTTGTCCAAGGGAGATCGCACGTCCACGGCGAACGCTTGCGATCTGACGGATGCCGTGTTGCGCCATGCGCATTTAACGCGCGCTCATATGCACAATGTCAATTTAAGCGGCGCCGATTTGCGCGAAGCGGATCTGACGGGGGCGGATCTGACGGGGGCGCATCTTGAACGGGCGGATTTTTCAGGGGCGAAATTTGACCTGGTGACAACGCAAGGCGCCAATCTGATAGGCGTGCTGAACGACGAGCCGGCGGGCCGATCGCTGAGCGATTTGCATGAACCGATCGCGCGCCTGCTTGATTGGCATGTGCAATGGGTTGAAACGGGCGGCAAAAAAGGCGAGGCGGCGTCATTGGCGGCTACGGATATGCGCGCTCTGAACTCTCTTGCCGGGCATAATTTGACGGCGCTTGTGGCGCCGGGATCGGTTTTTTACGGCCTCAATATGCAGGGCGCGCAATTGCAGGGCGCGCAATTGGCCGGCGCGGATTTGAGATCCACTAATCTTAGAAACGCCGATCTGCGCGGCGCCGATCTGTCGGGCGCGGACTTCACCCATGCGGATTTACGCGGGGCGGATCTGGGGCCTTTGCAATTGCAAAAGGGCCGCAAAAAATCTGTGAGCCTTAAGAAAGCCCGCCTCTGCTACGCGCAGTTGGACAGCGCGAATCTCCAAGACGCTGCGCTGAATGAGGCTGATTTGTCATATGCGAGTCTGGTGGACGCCA
>JAJFIM010000430.1 GCA_021774995.1 Alphaproteobacteria bacterium
GCTTTAGAAAAAGAGGAAGTGCGCGTCTCAAAATTTGCGGCTGTCGGAGTGAGCCTGTTTGCGATGGCGCTTGCCGTGCTCTTTGAGAAGCAGAATATCGCTTTTCTGGCCAGTCTTGTCTTCGCCATATCGGCGAGCGCCAGTTTCCCGCTGCTCATCTTGGCGCTCTATTGGCGCCGCCTGACAACGCGCGGCGCCGTTATTGGCGGGTCCATCGGTCTCTTTTCCGCACTGGCGCTGATCATTGCGGGACCCGCCGTCTGGGTTAGCGTATTAGGCGCCGACAGGCCGCTCTTTCCCTATGCCTATCCCGGCATTATATCCATTCCTTTGGGTTTTGCGGGAATGATCCTGTTTTCTTTGTGGGACCGGAGCGCTGACGCTGCGGCGTCAAAAGAAAAATTCGACGCATATTTATCGTCGTGACCTAACCAAATTCTTCCGTGTCAATTTCAGTCTGTGTGGCGGCGGGATAGCGTGGGCCGCTGATTGTTTCTTGATTAATGATGCGCGCGGCGCGGCGCGAAATATCGCTGCTTAGGGCAATGCCGCTTGCGGATGCATTTTCTTCCAAATGAGATAGGCTCGTCGTACCGGGGATCACGTGAATATGCGGCGCTTGCCGCAACAGCCAGGCAAGACTGAGTTGTGCGGGCGTGCAAGCGGCTTCTTTTGCAAGGTTGTGAAACGCCGGTAGAAGTTCAGCATTTTTCAAGAAATGCGGCGCCTGAAAGCGCGGCATGCCGTTGCGGATGTCTTTTTGCGTGAAGGCTTGCGGATCAAGGTCCGCGCTTGCGAGGAAACCGCGGGCCAGTGGCGAAAACGCGATAAAGGCGGCGCCGATTTCGCGGCAGGCGTCAAGAACGGCGATCTCCGGGTTGCGCGTCCAAAGCGAATATTCCGTTTGCACCGCCGCGATGGGATGAACGGCGTGCGCCCGCTTCAGTGTGTTTGCGGAAATTTCAGACAGGCCGACGGCGCGGATTTTACCCGCTTCCACCATCCGCGCCATTTCGCCGATGCTGTCTTCGATGGGAACCGACTTATCCCAGCGGTGCAGGTAATAGAGATCAATATGATCTGTCTGCAGGCGGCGCAGCGATGCTTCCAGCGTTTGTCGGATTGTACCGGGCCGGCCGTCAATAACGCGCACGCCGTCAATTCCCTGCATCCCGCATTTGCTGGCGAGCATGATCCGGTCACGGAAGGGTTTTAAAGCTGGTCCAACCAGCTCTTCGTTGCGTCCAAACCCGTAAAGCGCCGCCGTGTCAAAATGCGTGATCCCAAGATCAAGCGCATGGCGTAGCAGCGCCGCCCCTTTCTCCGGTGTGGGGGGGTGGCCGTAAGCATGGCTTAAATTCATGCACCCCAGGCCGATCTCACCGACGGTAAAATCGCCGATTTTGCGCGTCTTCATGTTTTTCCTCTCTTACGCTTGAGATTTTAGCTGTTGCTCAAGCTCATGAAGCGTCCGGTAGCAGGCGAGCACTTTGCCGACGCTTGAATTTGGCTCCCGGTTTTGCTGAATGGCGGCGAAAAACTCCCGGTCTTGCAGTTCGATGCCGTTCATGGACACATCGACTTTTGAAACGTCAATAGGCTCGTCGCGGCCGGTCAGAAGATCGTCATACCGCGCGATATAAGTGCCATTGTCGCAGATATAACGGAAGAACGTGCCGAGCGGCCCGTCATTGTTAAATGAAAGCGACAGCGTGCAAATTTTTCCGCTTTCCGTTTTAAGCTGGATCGACATGTCCATAGCGATTCCAAGATCGGCGTGCGGCGGCCCTTGAACGGCGTTTGCGACCACGACCTTCTCGCCCGTTTGATATTGAAAGAGATCAACGGTGTGCGCCGCATGGTGCCACAATAAGTGATCAGTCCAGGACCGGGGCTCGCCTTTTGCGTTGATGTTTTTACGGCGGAAAAAATAAGTTTGTACATCCATCTGTTGAACCGAAATGTCGCCCGCTTTTATTTTGTTGTGAATCCACTGGTGAGAGGGGTTAAAACGGCGCGTGTGTCCGACCATGCAGACAAGGCCCGTTTCTTTTTGCACGCGATCAACGGCCTTAGCGTCAGCCCAACTATCGGCAAGCGGAATTTCCACCTGAACATGGACGCCCGCCTCCATGCATTGAATGGCTTGGGCGCTGTGCAATTGCGTCGGCGTGCAGAGAATGGCGGCGCCAACGCCCGGCCGGGAGAGCGCCTCCGCCAGATCCGTTGTCGCATGGGGAATGTCGTAATCGGCGGCGATTTTTTGCGTGGCCTCAAGGCGCCGTCCGACAAGGGAGACGACCTGCGCGCCGTCGATATTTTTGATGCCGTCCAGATGTTTGAGGCCAAAGGCGCCGGCCCCGGCGAGAATGACTTTCATGATTGGTTTTCCTTGAGGCGTGTTGTTAAGAGTTGCATTTCAGCACAATATGGCCGACCGCCGAATTTGACGCCGGTACGTGATAATGACGGTGAAGTTCAGCGGCGTTATCCCCCAAAGCGCCGCGCATCACCAGCCACATCACCATCTCAATGCCCTCCGATCCCGTTTCACGCAAATATTCGATATGGGGGATGTTTTTCAGGCGTTCGGCGTCGGCGGATAGATCGTCAAGGAATCTCTGATCCCATTCGGCGTTTATCAGACCGGCGCGCGGGCCCTGCAATTGGTGACTCATGCCCCCGGTGCCCCATACCTGGACGTTGAGATCTTCGGGATAGCTTTCCACCGCGCGCCTTATCGCCTTGCCCAGATTATAACACCGGTTGCCGGTGGGGGGCGGATAGGTCACCACATTAACCGCAAGGGGGATGACTTTGCACGGCCAGGCCTGCGGTTGGTTGAACATTAAGGACAGGGGCACGGTCAGACCGTGATCAACATCCATCTTATTGACAATGGTCATGTCGAACTCGTCCAGAATGCAACTTTGCGCAATATGCCAGGCGAAATCCGCATCGTTTTTCACAATTGGCACTTTGCGCGGGCCCCAGCCCTCGTCGGCGGGCTTGAATTCATCCGCGCAGCCGATGGCGAAAGTGGGGATCAGGTTCATGTCGAACGCCGTGGCGTGGTCGTTAAAAACCAGAATTACGACGTCAGGCCTGTTTTCCGGCTCAAGAATCCAATTCCGCGTCCACTCATAGCCTTTGAACACCGGCTTCCAGTATTCTTCTTGCGTCTTGCCCAGATCCATGGCGGCGCCGATTGCGGGCACGTGACTTGTCGCGACGCCTGCGGTGATGCGGGCCATATTAATTACCTTCCTTTTTGGAACGCACGCCGTCGGGCGAGCGGCCGCCCGCAATCATCATATTCTGATAGTCTTCAACGCTCATGCCGGTCATGGTGCTGACGGCTTGCAGAAAAGAAAGGCCGTCCGTGGAAAAAACTTTGGCGAGATAATAAATGTTCCCGCCAAGATCGAGCAGACGGTTGTAATCGCGCGCCAGCAGGGCTTGTTTTTGCGCGTCCGTCATGGGCCAGTCTTCGAGATAGGTTTTTTCATCCGCCAGCCAGCGTTTGCGGTTTTCTTCTTTCATAAGACTCATGGCGAATTGGTTGAGCCAATAGCCCGCCCGCGCCCGTTTTGTGGTGTAAACGCGCGTGCCAGGAATGTCTTCCAGCTCTAGCAAATAGGCTTGAATATTTGTCGTCATGAGGTTTCCTCCTCGGGCCAATAGAGCCGCATCGGGTTATCAACGAGTAATTTTTGCTGAAGTTCAGGCGTCGGTGCGATTTTCGGGATAAAATCCACAAGCCATGCATCGTCGGGCATGTGTGATTTGAGGTTTGGATGAGGCCAATCCGTTCCCCAGAGAACGCGGTCAGGGAATTCCTCCACTATTGATCGCGCAAAAGGAATGACGTCCACGTAATGCGGCGGGCCTTGCCGGGACAGGCGTTCCGGACACGTTGTTTTCGCCCAGAAATTTCCGTGCTCGCGCATCAATTGCCGAAACAGGCCGAATTCAGGTCCTTGGGCGGATTTAGACACATCCGGCCGTCCCATATGGTCAACGACAATCGTTCCGGGCAGCGACGTGAAAAAATCATAAAGATCCGGCAGGTCTTCCGCTTCGAAATAAATCACCACATGCCAGCCGAGCGCTTCAATGCGGGTTGCAATTTCCATCAGCGGCGCGCGCGGCAGGGCGTCCACAAGGCGCTTCACAAAATTAAACCGCACGCCGCGCACGCCAGCGGCGTCCAAGGCTTTCAACTCGTCATCTGAAACATCCGGTTTTACGCTGGCGACCCCGCGCGCTTTGCCGCCCGCATGCGCGATGGCGTCCACCAGCGCCCGGTTGTCCGCGCCATGACAGGTTGCCTGGACCAGCACATTGCGCGAAAAGCCAAGGCAATCGCGCAAGGCAAAAAGCTGATCTTTCGAGGCGTCACACGGCGTGTATTTGCGCTCCGGCGCGAAAGGAAACTGCGCCCCCGGTCCAAACACATGGCAATGGGCGTCCACAGCACCGGCGGGGGGCGTGAAGCCGGGCTTTGACGGGTTTTGACGCCAGTCAAGCCAGCCGGGCGTTTTGTCGAAAGCAGTCACTTGCCCCTCGCTTTCAGGGCGCGATCCAGACGCGGAAAAACAGTGCGGGCATTTTGCTCAAAAACCTTATGCAGATCGCCCTTGGACAGGTTTAAGGCATCGACATAACGTTTTGTGTCGTCAAAAAAGTTTCCCGTTTCAGGGTCAATCCCGCGCACCGCGCCCACCATTTCCGAGCCGAAAAGGATATTATCGATGTCAATCACCTCAAATAAAAGGTCAATCCCCGGCTGGTGATAGACGCAAGTGTCGAAATAAACATTCTTCATCACATGCTCGCTCAAAGGCGGACGGTCCAGCATGTCGGCAAGGCCGCGATACCGTCCCCAGTGATAGGGAACAGCTCCGCCGCCATGGGGAATGATGATTTTTAAATCGGGAAAATCTTTAAACAGATCGCCTTCAAGAAATTGCATGAAAGCGTTCGTGTCTGCGGCGATATAGTATGAACCCGTGGCGTGGAAGGTTGGATTGCACGAACCCGAGACGTGAACCATCGCAGGTACTTCCAGTTCAACCATTTTCTCATAAAACGGATACCAGTATTTATCAGTGAGGGAGGGTGACGTCCAATGCCCGCCTGAAGGATCGGGGTTAAGATTGCAGCCGATAAATCCAAGCTCCGTCACGCTGCGCTCCAATTCCCGGATGGAATTGCCCAGCGACCCGCCGGGCGTTTGGGGCAATTGACACACGCCGACGAAAGTTTCGGGATAAAGTTGCGTGACCCGGTGAATAAGATTGTTACAGGCGATTGACCAGTCGAGCGAAGTTTGCGCATCGCCCACATGCGGCTCCATGCGCGACGCGCGGGGCGAAAAAACCGTCATATCGGCGCCGCGCTCTTTGAGAAGCTTAAGTTGGTTCGCCTCAATGCCTTCCCGTATTTCATCATCGCTGATGTTTGGGGTTTCGGGTGCGGGCAAAGCGGGGTTTTTGAGCCGCGCCTTTTGGGCGCCGCGATAATCAAGATGGGCTTGCGGTACGATGGTCTGGTGGCCGTGACAGTCAATAATCATTTCAATGCCGTCTCCTCGGGAAATTCAAGGGCGCTTAAGATCGTATCGAGCATGTCATTCAGATCCGCTTGATTGACGGCGCCAGTGAAATGCGCCGCCCAGTCTTGCCGCCGCGCGGCGCCCTCGCTCATCCACGGCGCGATGCCTGCTTCCTCCACCGTGCAGGCGGCTTCGCGCATTTCTTCCGCGCGCCGCGCGCCATGGATCAAGGAGCGCGAAATCATATAACGCGCAAGCGCGCGCCAGTCCGGTCCGGGGAAAAGATCGCTCAGAGAATCAATAACCGTCTCTTCAACGCCGCAGCGCCGCGCCGTCAGCAAAGCTTCCATTAATAACGCTTCCATGCCTTGTATCATGACGCTGCGGCACATCTTGGCGGCGGATGCTTTTCCGACTTCTTCGGAAAAAAACGTGGCGCCGGTAAAACCAAGGGGCGCCCCCGCATCAAGAAACGCCGCCCCATGCGGTCCGCCAAGCAGGATCGGCGCGGCAAGTCTTTTTGGCGGAAAGGGCGATATGACCGCAGCTTCAACGAAGCGTCCACCGGCCTCTTCGATGAGGTGCGCCGCTTCTTTTTTCACAGTGGGGGAAGTAGAATTCATATCAAGATAAAACGCGCCGTTTTTTAGTCCGGGCGCGGCGGCCTTGGCGGCGCTGAGCGCCTGTTCCGCCGTGACGGCGCAAATAATAAGATCGGCGCCCGCCGCCGCGTCTGGTGCGCTTTGAGCGCCGCGGACGTCGCTCTTCTTCAGGGCGCGCGACGGCGCACTGTCTGTTTCGGGAAACTTGATATCCCATGCCGCGAGATCTGAGACGCCGGTTGCCGGCAGATCGCGCCCAATGATCTGTCCCACTTCGCCAAAGCCAATGAGCGCAATATGATCGATCGTCATGCGCCGCTCCAAAGGGAAGAGGAAATGTAAATCTCGCCCTGCATCAGCTTGCGCGCCGTGCGCAGAAGCGCGGAGCGTTTCACGCTGATTCCATCACGCGTTTCTTCGGTGTCCAGCTCCACCGTGAAGAATCCCGTTGGATGTTCGATATCAAGCCGGTATGCGCCGGGCGTCTTTGCCTGAATGTGGGCGCATTGCGCGGCAACGGAACCGGGCAGCGTGCATGCGGTGGCCACGCTGACGGCGCCGAGAACGCCAATGGCTTCATGGACGCGGTGCGGAATAAAACTGCGCGTCGAGAGCGCGCCGCCTGAGATCGGCGGTGAAACGAGCGTCATTTTAGGCACTGTTTTTTGTCCCACGTCACCCAGATTCATCTTTGGACTGATTGCAAGGCGAATTTTCTCAAGTCTTTCCTTCAGCGCCGTATTGGATTCCAGTTCCTGCGGCGATTCAGCGCCCGAGAGGCCAAAATCGCTTGCCCGCAAAATAACCACCGGCATGCCATTGTCGATACAAGTGACTTGGATGCCGTCAATACCGTCGATCACCGCGCCGGTTGGAAGAAGCGCGCCGCAGGTCGCGCCCGCCACATCCAGAAAATCAAGGGGGATCGCCCCCGCGCTTCCCGGCACGCCGTCAATGCGCGCATCGCCTTCATATTCAACCGTCCCGCCCGGCGTTTGCACATGGGCGCGCGCGATGCTTCCCGTATTGACCATGTGGATGCGCACGGGCGTTGTCTCAGCGGCCGCGGCGATAAAGCCGTGTTCAATGGCCCACGGCCCCACCCCGGCGAGGATGTTGCCGCAATTCTGAGCGTCGCTGACCACCGCTTTATCGACCATGACTTGTAAGAAGAGATAATCCACATCCGCATCTTCGCGCGTGGATTTTGAAATAAGCGCGACTTTACTGGTGAGGGGATGCGCGCCGCCGACGCCGTCGATTTGCCGGACATCGGGCGATCCCATGGCGCCGAGCAAAACGCGGTCGCGCGTTGCCTTGTCCGCGGGCAGATCGCGCGCGTCGAAATAAAGTCCCTTCGACGTGCCGCCGCGCATTAATGTCGCCGGGATCGCTTTCAGCATGGCGGTTATTCCAGCTCCGCCTGATCGATATAAGACAGGCCCTTTGCGGCAAGCCTTTCGCGCATATTATAAATGTCGAGGCCGAGTTCGCCCGCGGAGAGGCGTTTGCGTTTTTCTTCTTCCAGGGATTCACGTTCCTGCGATTTTTTCAAAACGTCAGCGGCTTGCGCGCGCGCCACCGCCACAACGCCGTCATCGTCGGCGATAATCAGATCGCCGGGGTTAACGCGCGCGCCAGCGCACACAATGGGAACATTGACGCTGCCAAGCGTCTCCTTGACCGTGCCTTGCGCGGAGACGCATTTTGACCACACCGGAAAACCCATGGCGCTGAGATCTTTGACGTCGCGTACGCCTGCGTCGATTACGAGG
>JAJFIM010000044.1 GCA_021774995.1 Alphaproteobacteria bacterium
AAGCCACAGGCTGGCCCAAAGGAACAATCATCCGTGGACGGAGGGTGATGTGGGAAGACGAAATAGTGGGCGAAGCGGGAGGCGCGCCCATGCGTTTTCAGGAAGCGCTGTGAGGGGTGCTTCAACGCGCGCGAGTAAAACCCTAATGCAGCGTGATGTCGATATCGGCGTAGCGCAGTTCCTGGGGCGTTATGATGCCGGATGCGGCGACGCGCACTGAGTGCAGGGGGCCGTCGAGGTTTTCCCGCCAGAAGTCCAAGAATTTAATCAGCACCGGGAATTTAGGGGCGAGATCCAACTCTTGCCAGAGATATGTTTGCAGGACGGCCTGATGATCCGGCATATGATAGAGTATTTCCGCTGTGGTCAGGCGATAGCCTCTTGTGGCGAGATTGAGCTTGCTGCGCCCGGTTTTCAAACTTGATTTTAAAGACATGCCAACTCCTTTTACTCAGCTCTGCTACGAACAACTTTTTACCCTCAATAGTCTGGGCAAAGAGTCTCAACAAAATGTTAGAATAAGCTCGCGCTTTCGTCACCTATGCCATTGAAAAATAGCAATATTTATCAGCGCTCCCTTGCGGCGAGTGCTGAAAATGGCATAATGGCGAAAACCCAATAAGAAAACGCCCCGTTTACGAAAGCCTTAAACGCCCATGACCGAGAAATTCCGCGCCCTCCTCATCGAAAAGACAGGGGAGGGAAAAGACGCCCCTCAAAGCGTGCGCCTCACTGAACTTACCGAAGACGATTTGATGGCGGGCGATGTGGTGGTTGATGTCGACTATTCCACCGTTAATTATAAAGACGGTCTGGCGATCACGGGGGCCTCTCCCGTGGTGCGCCGGTTTCCCATGATCCCGGGGATTGATTTTGCCGGAACGGTGCTGCGCTCGGAGCACGCCGATTACAAACCCGGCGATCAGGTGGTGCTCAATGGCTGGGGCGTTGGGGAAACGCATATGGGCGGCCATGCCGCGCGCGCGCGGGTGAAAGGCGATTGGCTGGTGCCTCTGCCCGGCGGCATGACGAGCGCGGACGCCATGGCCATCGGCACGGCGGGCTACACGGCCATGCTGTGCGTTCTGGAATTGGAGCGTCATGACATTCGCCCTGACCGCGGTCCGGTTCTGGTGACAGGGGCGGCGGGCGGCGTGGGTTCCGTCGCCATCGCTCTGCTCAATCATTTGGGGTATAGCGTGATTGCGTCGACGGGCCGCGCCTCAGAGAGCGCCTATCTGAAACATCTTGGAGCGGATGAAATCATCGACAGGTCTGAACTGTCGGAAAAAGGCAAGCCGCTGGCCAAGCCGCGCTGGGCGGGGGCGGTCGATACCGTCGGCGGCGTGACGCTTGCCAATGTATTAGCGGCGACACACTATGACGGCGCCGTGGCGGCGTGCGGGCTGGCGGGCGGAGGCGACTTACCGGGAAGCGTGCTGCCGTTTATATTGCGCGGCGTGACCCTGGCGGGCGTCGATTCAGTGATGGCGTCCAAAGACAAACGCCTGCTCGCCTGGGGCCGCCTGGCCGATGATCTGGACCGGGCCAAATTGCACGCCATGACGCAGGAAATCGGTCTTGGGCAAGTGACCCAGGCGGCGGAAGATATATTGAAAGGAAAAATACGTGGACGGATGGTTGTCGATGTCAAAGCATAAAGGCGCTACCCATGAGTGAGCGCATGACGGGGGCTGAAAGCCTGGTGCGGACCTTAACCGCCAGCGGCGTTGAGGTTTGTTTTACCAATCCGGGCACGTCGGAAATGCATATGGTGGCCGCCATTGACAGGGTGGAGGGTTTGCGCCCCGTGCTGGGCCTGTTTGAAGGCGTGGCCACAGGCGCCGCCGACGGCTATGCGCGCATGGCCGGGAAACCCGCTTGCACGCTCTTGCATCTCGGGCCGGGCATGGCCAACGGCATCGCCAATTTGCACAACGCCTCGCGCGCACATGCGCCGATTGTCAATATTGTCGGCGATCACGCCACAACGCACGCTAAACTGGACGCGCCTTTGGCGTCCGATATCGCGGGCTATGCAAAGCCCTTTTCAGATTGGCTGAAAACAGCGACAAGCGCGACGACCCTGGCCCAAGACGGCGCGGAGGCGGTGGCGGCGGCGCGCACGCCGCCGGGCGGCATTGCCACCCTGATCGTTCCGGCCGATTGCGCCTGGGAAGAGGCGCGCGCAGCGGCGGATCCTCTGCCTGTGCCAGAGCGCAAGTCTGTCAGCGCGGATACGATGAGCGCAACGGCGGACGCGCTGCGCGGCGCGCGGCATCCCGCCATCCTGATGACCGGCGCGGCTTTAACCGAGCGCGGGCTTGCCGCCGCCGGGCGATTGGCTCAAGTTTTTAACGCCAAGCTTTATTGCGACACGTTCAACACGCGCATCGAGCGCGGCGCGGGGCGCGTCCTGGTGCATGGATTGCCCTATTTTGGCGAAATGGCGCTGGAGGAACTCTCAGACGTTGACAAACTCATCCTGGTAGAGACGAAAGCGCCCGTCGCCTTTTTTGCCTATCCCAACAAACCGAGTACCTTTGCGCCGGCTGATTGCGAGATCGTGACACTGGCCGCGCCCGGCGAAGACGCTTTGGGCGCGTTGGAGGCTTTGGCCGATGACCTGGCGCCTGGAATTATTGCGCAGACCATGGAGCTGTCCCTTCCCGATATGCCGAGCGGCGATCTCAACGCTGATAGTCTGGGGCGCATCTTTGCGCATCACCTGCCTGAAGGCGCGATTGTTTCTGATGAAGGCATCACGGCGGGCATGGCGGCGGCGATTTATTGCGCCTTCACCCGGCCTCATGATTGGTTGCAACTCACCGGCGGGGCGATTGGCGATGGCCTGCCCATGGGCGTCGGCGCGGCGGTGGCGTGTCCAGATCGCAAAGTGGTGTGTCTTCAGGGCGACGGCAGCGCCATGTACACGCTGCAAGC
>JAJFIM010000431.1 GCA_021774995.1 Alphaproteobacteria bacterium
TCGTCGTGTTGGCCATGGGCAAATACGGCGCGCGCGAGTTGAATTACTCACGTGATATCGACATTACTGTGTATTTCGATGAGGAGAAACTCTCCCTGAAGCCCGGTCTTGACCCGAGGCAATTTTGCATCCGCCTGACGAAAGATATTGTCAAATACATACAAGAGATGACCGAGGACGGGTATGTCTTCCGGGTTGATTTGCGCCTTCGGCCGGATGCGGGGGCAACGCCGGTGGCCATTTCTGTAACGGCCGCTGAGCAATATTATGAAAGCATGGGGCAAAACTGGGAGCGCGCGGCGATGATCAAAGCGCGGCCCGCAGCGGGAGACTTGTCTATCGGTGCGCACTTTCTTGAATCTCTCGCACCGTTTATCTGGCGTAAATATTTAGATTACGCCGCCATTGAAGACATCCACTCCATCAAGCGACAAATTCACGCAAGTGGCGGACATAAAGCCATAGCGGTGGCCGGTCACAATATTAAGTTGGGACTGGGCGGTATTCGCGAAATAGAATTTTTTGTCCAAACGCAGCAATTGATTATGGGCGGGCGCAATAAGTCTTTGCGCAATTCAACGACATGCGGCGCTCTGGATGATTTCGTGCGCGAAGGGTTGGTGGATATTAAAATTGCTGAAGAGTTGAAAGACTCGTATCGTTTTTTGCGGTATGTAGAGCACCGTTTGCAAATGATTGAAGACGCGCAAACGCATTCAATTCCAGAGGATGGCCAAGAGATTACCCACGTCGCCAGGTTTTCCGGGTATTCAGATACGGAAGAATTTACCGCGGTTTTACTCCGGCGCCTGAAAAGGGTTCATCATCATTACAGCAAGCTCTTTGCCAAGTCTGAGCCGCTTGCCGGTGAGCAAGGGAACCTGGTTTTTACAGGTGTTGATGATGACCCAGAGACAATCAAGTCGTTGACGCGGATGGGTTTTGACCGTCCGAGCAGCGTGGCGGCAACCGTTCGCTCGTGGCACTTTGGAAGACTTCGCGCAACCCGGAGTAAACGCGCGCGTGAACTTCTCACTAAGTTAGGACCGGTTATTTTAGAGGCGATTTCGAAAACCTCAAATCCGGGCGTCACTTTCACGCGTTTTCATGATTTTATATCTGGTCTGCCCTCCGGGGTGCAGCTTTTTTCATTGTTTTATTCTCACCCTGAGCTTTTATATCTGGTGACCGATACGCTTGGAATGGCGCCGCGACTGGGCGCTTATCTGGCCAAAAACGCTGGTGTGTTGGACGCGCTTCTGGATGCAGATTTTCTGACAAGCCTGCCAGCGCGCCAGGAAATGGGCATTGAGTTGAGCGAATGCCTGAAAGGAGAGGAAGACTTTGAACGCGTGCTTGACCAGGCGCGGCGTTGGGGCAAGGAACAAACATTTCGTATAGGCCTGGCGGTTTTACGCGGCGCGGCGCCGGCGGACAGGGCCGGGAAATCGTACTCAGATCTGGCTGATGTGTTGATTGATCACCTGTCGCAATTTGCTCAGGCTGATATTATGCGCACTCACGGTTCATTGCTGGGCGCGCGCAGCGCGGTGATTGGCTTGGGCAAACTGGGCGGCGGGGAACTGACGGCGACTTCGGATATTGACCTCATTTTTATATATGATTATGAGCGGGATGGAGATGCGTCTGACGGGGAGCGGCCACTCGCGCCGACGCGCTATTTTTCGCGCTCCGCCCAAAGAATGATTGCGGCCCTGTCCGCGCCCACGGCGGAGGGCAAACTCTATGAAGTCGATATGAATCTACGGCCATCTGGAAAATCAGGCCCGATCGCTTCGCGTCTGTCGTCTTTTTCGCGTTATTACGAAAAAGAAGCGTGGACATGGGAGAAGATGGCGTTGACCCGCGCGCGGTTAATTTCGGGTGATGGTGACCTCATCAAGGCAGCCGAAAAAACGATCAAACATATTCTGTGTTTACCGCGGGACAAAAAAGAGTTGGCTCGTGATGTTTTGAGCATGCGTGCGCGCATTGAACGGGAAAAGGGATCTAAAGATCTCTGGAATTTAAAACAAGTCCGTGGCGGTCTGATCGATCTTGAATTCATATGCCAGTATCTTCAATTAGCGCATGCGCATGAATTCCCCGATATACTTGACCATAATACGCGCGGTGCTTTTCAGAAAATTGAACAGGCCAAGCTGTTATCCCAGGATATGGCCGCCCGGTTGATCGCAGCGAGTGACCTCCTCCACAATCTGACGCAAATCACGCGTATTGCCGTTGACGGAATTTTCTCCCCGCAAGAGGCGGGAGATAGCTTAAAAAACCTTATGGCGCGCAGCAATGGCGTGGAAGAATTTCAGGAGCTTAACGAAAAATTACAAACGACATTGGCTTTCGTTAATGGCGCCTTTGAGGAGATTATCGGGTCCTTTGAAAGCCTAAAGGTTAAGGAGCGTTAACTCTTCAGGGTGAATCAGTCACGCATATTTACAAATGCTGCAGAATTGCTGGGGTTCGAGCGGGGGCAGTTTCGTTTCCTTCATTTGCTGGAAACCATATTTATCTAGAATCCTCGTTGATTTAGTCGAGGGGGTCTAGGCGCTATGGCGGGCCATGACGTGATCATTGTTGGAGCGGGTCATAACGGCCTGGTTGCCGCCGCTTATCTCGCGCGCGCCGGGCTGGATGTGCTTGTATGCGAACGGGCCTCGCAAGTAGGCGGTTCTCTGGCGAATACGGAAATATGCCCTGGCTTTATCGGGGCAAGCGGCGCGCATGACGTGACTTTGATGGCGCCGGCCATCATTTCAGATCTCAATCTCAGCGCATTCGGGTTAAATTTTATCCCTTTACCAGGACGCGCCACGCTTCTGCGAGATGGGGGCTATATCGGGTCCTATGCGAATACTCATCAAACGGCGTGCGATATAGAGCGGTATTGCCACCGGGATGCGGAGCGGTACCGCGATTATGAACGCCATATGGCGCGTCAAAGAAATCTCTTCAAAACATTATTGATGTCGCCTTTTCCTGATATTGCGATGCTGGGGCGCGATGATCATCACTTGCCGGAAGCCGTGGCAAAGGGGCTGAAAGCCATGGGTAAAGACACCATGTTCGAAGCCTTAACGTTTTGGTTCCGGTCCTGCAAAGATCACCTTGACCAATACTTTGAAACCGACGCCTTGAAAGCGCATATCGCCGGACCGTCTTTTGTGGGCGCGCCGCGGGGTCCATTTTCTCCGGGGACGGCCTATCTTCTTCTGCATTCCCAATTAGGTGCGCACATGCAAGGCCTTCAAGGTTTTGTGCGCGGCGGGACTCAAAAGCTGGGAGAGGCTTTGCTGAGCGCCGTGAAAACCTTTGGCGGGAAAGTGCTTTGCGACGCGGAAGTTTCGGGCGTTAACCTGGCCAAAGGGGCTGTCGTCAGCGTGACTTTGGCTGATGGGTCCGTCCACGAAGCGAAGTCTATCGTGTCCAATCTCGATTTGAAGCGCACATTCCTCACGCTTTTTGATTGGGAGGCTTTGTCTGATCCACTTCTGGCTCAGGTGGGTCATTTCCGTATGCAGGGCTCTGTCGCGAATATGAATATCGCATTGGATGGCCTGCCCGAATTTCCCGGTCTCCCCGATGGATGTCCTTTGCTGGCGGGCAGGCTTAATTTTACCGCGAGCTTAAGCGACATGGAGCGCGCGTTTGATTGCTGGAAAGACAGCCGGACGCCGGACTACCCGCCGCTCGAAGTCACACTGCCCTCGCTCTCAGATCCCTCGCTGTGTCCGCCAGGCAAACACGTATTATCGATACACATTCAGTATATTCCCAATCATCTTATGGCGGGGAATTGGGATGACGAAAAAAAAGAAGCTTTGGCGGTGCGCGTCTTGAGCCTTGTTGCAGAACACAGCCCAAATTTAAAAGACCTGATATTAGGTTGGACATTGGATGTCCCCCCTGATTTGGAAGATAAATTTGCATTAACCGGCGGGGATATTCACCACGGCGACATGTCGCTGGATCAATTGCTCTTTAACCGGCCATTGCCGGGTTATACGAACCATCGCACGCCCTTTAAAAATTTTTATATGTGTGGAGCCAGCACCCATCCGGGCGGGGGCGTGATGGGCGCGCCCGGGGCGCTGGCGGCGCGTTCGGTATTGAACGATCTGGGATATGCGGGTTCATGATCAGATTTCTGTCGCGAAAATCAAAAGAAACTGACGCCGTTAAGCCGCGCTCGAAGGATGGGTGCGATGCAGTGATCATTGGCGGGGGGCATAATGGTTTGGTTTGCGCGGCAATGCTGGCCAAAGCCGGATTGAAAGTGACGGTGTTGGAAGCCCTTGAGAAACTGGGAGGCATGACGACAAGCGATGAAATCAGCCAAAGCGTGCGCGTTTCCACCTGCGCACACCTGGTATATGCACTGGATGAACGGGTCGTTAAAGGCTTGAAATTGCACAAATATGGACTTCAATTCGCCAAGACCAAACTATCGACAATCGCGCCGGACGGGGAGGGGCAGGCTGTGCGCCTCCATCACGATATGTCGAAGACGCAAGCGGGATTGCGGGTGTTCTCAGAGTCGGACGCCGCGGCGTATTCGAAGTTTCGTGAAAAGACGCGCGCCTTTTCCCGCGCCATGGAAACCCTGGCGACGGGTTCCCCTTCAAATTCTCAAGCTTCAGGTCTTGAAGCGGTAGAGAGTTTTTTGGATCAGATCCAAATATTGACCGGAGATGACAGACGCGAATTTTTAAGGTTGCTGGTTTCCAGCTCGGGCGATGTTCTTGATGAAACTTTTGAAAATGATTTACTGAAGGGTGCGCTTGCGTTTGATAGCGTCTTGGGATTGAACGCTGGTCCGCGTTCCATGAACTCTATGGCGCATTACCTCTATCGT
Organism: Alphaproteobacteria bacterium; assembly: GCA_021774995.1. Taxonomy (GTDB): domain Bacteria; phylum Pseudomonadota; class Alphaproteobacteria; order SMXP01; family SMXP01; genus JAJFIM01. Next base: position 4,874 of record JAJFIM010000431.1, read on the forward strand.
CTCAGCGGCGAAGCCGCCTCCGGGCGGGGCGCCATGGCCATTGCGACCGGAGGTATGTCCAGTCTAGCAGATGCGTTGAGCGGCGCGGCGCGGTTCCATGGCGCGGACATTCGGACCGGTGCCAAGGTCGCCCGCGTCATCATCAAAAAAGGGGTGGCCTGCGGCGTGGAATTGGAAGATGGGGAGCGCGTGACGGCCCCTCTTGTGTTTTCCAATGCCGATCCCAAAACAACGTATCTTAAATTGGTTGGGGTTGATTATTTGGATACGGGTTTTTATTCTCAAGTGAAAGCGCTGCGTTGCGAGGGCGTCACGGCCAAAATGAATTTGGTTTTGGACGGAATGCCGACTTTCAGAGGATTGACGGAGGAAGATCTGTCAAACCGCATCGTAATATGCCCCAGCATTGTTTTTGCTGAGCGCGCTTACAATCCCATCAAATACCATTCGTTTTCTCATGACCCTATTTTTGAAATAGTTTTTCCCAGTCTTCATGACGCCTCTCTTGCGTCAGGGGGCGCGCATATTCTTTCAGCCAATGTGCAATATGTGCCTTATAAAGTAGAAGGGGGCTGGCCAAAGCGCCGCGATGAGCTTGTTGAGCAATTGGTCAAAGCGCTCAATTATTTTGCGCCTGGCGTCAAGGACCGCATTATTGCCGGACATGTTTTAACGCCTCTTGAAATTGAGCAGGAATATGGATGCGCCGGAGGGCATTGGCATCATGGAGATTTCGCCTTGGATCAGGTAGGCGCCTTGCGGCCTGGGCGCGGCGCAGGCGCATATGGCGCGCCGATTGCGGGACTTTATCTATGCGGCGCGGGTGCCTCTGGTGGCGGGGTCACGGGGCGGCCGGGTCTTACGGCCGCTGAGCGCGCCGTGGCGGATTTGCGCGCAGGCCGAAAAGCGGGGGCGCGGACGTTATGAGCAATTCCCCTCATCCGTGGCAAGAGGCCGTGCGGCCGTCGCCTTTTCACGGCGCCGCTGCAAGCCATTCCTTGACCAATGAATGGCTGCGCCGGGGCGCGTACACGGTGGCCGATGTCTACTCCACTGTTGAACAGGAATATGACGCACTGCGCGCGGGCGCGGGTCTGGTCGATCATTCGCCGCTAAACAAGGTCCGCATTTCCGGGAAAAATGCGCGCCCCTTCCTCAACCGCCTGCTGACGGGCAATGCGGATGATCTGCCGCTTCGCCAGTCTTTGTCCTCTCTCTTTTGCAATGATGCGGGACATGTCATCGGGCTTGCCCGTCTTTTGCGCGTCCATGTTGAGGAATACCATTTATACACAGAAGAGAACCATACATCTTGGTTATGGGATACGGCCAAAGGGTATAATGATATTCAGATTGATAACTTCACGCATGATACAGGCGTTTTAGGGATCTTTGGGCGGCAAGCGGCTGACATACTTTTGGCGGCGGGCGCAGATGGCGCCGAAGAATTGGAGCCATCGCATCATGACGCGTTCATGTTGCGGCAGGCGCGCTTGAGGATTCTCAAAACAATGCTCATGGGTGAACCGGGATATTATTTATACGTTGATCCCAAAGACGCATTGCTGGTTTGGGAAACGCTGATGAAGGCGGGAGAGGCGCATGGATTGGCGCCGGTCGGACGGCGGGCGCAGGACATTTGCCGGATCGAAGCGGGCGAACTGCGCGCGGGAACGGATTTTATCGGCGCCCTTGAGGCCGTTCACGGCAATCGGCCGCGCTCCCCTTTCGAATGTGGATTGGATGCGTTAGTGGACCTGGAAAAAGATCATTTTGTGGGTTTGCGCGCTCTCAGTCACGGAGCGCACAATCAAAAGCGCACCTCTATCGTTTGCTTGCGCGTAGAGGGAACGGAGGCGGTTACTGGGGCGCGCATACTCTCTAACGGTCAGTTGATAGGGGTCGTGACATCGAGCGCTTGGTCGCCCAGTTTGGGGCATGTGGCGGCTCTGGCGACGGTGGCCGCTGGGAACGCGCGTCCTGGAGAAGTTGTGCAAATTGAGTTTTTCACAACGAATGAGCTTGAGCCCGAAACGCGTAAACTTGAAGCCATAATTGTTGAAAAATGATTTAATATCAATTGATTAGATATCTTGACCTCCCTGCTTAATTTAACGTCAGCCCGCCGCCCTCTAAGAGCGACGGAAAAGGCGGGTCTCACCCGTTAAAAGACTATGTGTCAACATTTAACACGCGATCTTTTGAAGCCGCTAGGCCCAGTGGATCGCAAAATTGCAGGTGATAAAAATGAAAAAATCCCTCCTTATTTCGGCTGTTGTTCTCGCTCTGCCGCTCTCTTTTTCACTTTTGTCGGCGGCGCCCGGCGGCAGGCCCGGTCCGGGTATGATGCTTCAACATATGGACAGCGATGGCGACGGTCAGATCACAAAAGAAGAGTTCGATAGTGGCCGCATGGAGCGCTTTAGCACAATAGATTCTGACAACAATGGAGCTTTCACTATTGATGAGATTGATCAATCGCGCGAGACAATGAGAGAAAAGATGCGCCAGAACCGGTTTAAGCGGATGGATCAAGACGAAAACGGCCAGGTTACCGAGGATGAGTTCAACACGCATGGAATAGAAATGTTTTCGAGCATGGATGCGGATGAAGATGGCGTGGTTTCTCAGTCCGAGATTGAGGACTGGCGCCCCATGAAAATGGGCCCTGGCCGACCTTAAGGCCAGTACGGCGGCTTGACGATCGTTATGGATGGACTTGACCTACGCGAAAAAGAAGTTTGTCATGGTGGAGATGGCGTTAAACGCATCGCTCAAGCAGGACGGTTATTGCCCTTGAAGAATTCTCGATCTGGCGATGAATCAGGATCACTCCAACATGGGGGTGATCCTGATGCTGATTTGATCGCCAGGGTGGCCGCCGGGGATCATGGCGCCGTTCGCGAATTGGTTGACCGGCACTTGCCGAAAATGATTGCCGTGGCCCGGCGCATGCTAGGCACGCAAGAAGACGCCGAAGAGGTTGCGCAGGAAGTGTTTCTGCGCGTCTGGCGTCACGCCGGAAATTGGGTTCCGGGCAAGGCAGAATTCGCCACATGGATGCACCGCGTTGCGCTGAACCTTTGTTATGATCGTTTGCGGAAAAAGCGTGAAGTTGCGATGGATGTCGTGCCCGAATGCGTTGACGGCGCGCCTACGCCTGCACAAGCATTGCATGACGCGCAAGTGGCGCGGCAGGTTGGGCGGGCTATGCAGGAATTGCCCGATCGCCAGCGTTCCGCCATTGTTTTGTGTCACTACCAGAATTTGAGCAACATAGAAGCCGCCGCCATCATGGACATCAGCATCGAGGCATTGGAGTCACTTTTATCTCGCGGACGCCGCGGTCTGAAAGCCAGGCTTCTTGCTGAATCTGGCGATCTTGTGGGCGGGATGGATGCATAGCCAAGGGATTGGGTGGAGATAAGAATATGAATATAGAAAGATTCAAACAGATCATAGCCGCTTATGGCGGCGATCCGGGCCGTTGGCCGGGCGAGGAACGCGCCCAAGCCATCGCGCTGTTGGCGCAATCGTCCGAAGCGTCCAACGCTCTGGAAGAGGAAGTAAAACTGGATCATGTGCTTGAACAGTCCTCTGGAGGCGACGTCACTCAAGCCTTGTTGACGCAAATTCTCGGCTCAGCGGCATCCACCCTTGAAGGCTTGCCATTGGCCATGCCTGAGCCAATCGGCGCAGGGTGGTCTTGGGAGGCCTTTTTCTCCAGTGTTGACGCTATTGATTGGTCTTGGAGAAGCGTGATGCAGCCCTCGGTACTCCTGGGGTGCGTTGCATTGCTGGGATTGACGACAGGAATATTTGCGCCTGAAGCACTCGAACAGGCTGTCTATGGCGGTGAAATTGAAGAAGGCTTTTGGCGGGTGGCGTTCGATGAATCTGTTTTTAGTTTGGAGGAAATTCCCCCAATAGGAGATGTGAAATGAGCACGGTCGATAAACCAGAGAGGCAAAGGCGGCGTGGCGGGCGCGTTCTATTGATTACCTCACTGGCGGTGAATCTGTTTCTCGTGGGGTTAATGGCGGGGGGCTGGGCGTCGGGATTTCGGTTCAGAGGGCCTATTGCAAGTAATTTCATGCGGCAAGCCGTAATGCCCGATATGCATGTCAGGCAATTGGCGCGTCAATTGCCTGATGGCGCACGGATGAAATTGCGCGAGGCCATGACCGACACGCGCGCCGTCAATCGCACCATCATTCATGACATACGCCTGTCGCGCCGCGCAATATTCCAATCCTTAAGAGCGGACCCCTTTGATTTGGCCCGGTTTGAAGAAGCGCTTCAGAGCGCCAGGCAGGCTGAATTGGCGCGGCGCAAATTATCCCATCAAGTATTGCTTAAGTTTTTGGATTCTCTTGATGACCAGGAAAAAGAATTTGTTTTAAAAATGGTGAGCAACGCGTTCGAGCGGCCGCAAGAATCTTTCAGGCCAGAACGTCTACAAAACAGAGATAATATGCGCCAGCCCGGTATGCGTTTAGATTTCGTTCCGAAGAATAAGTCCCCGGAATTGGATGACGTGGAGTAATCGCACGGATTTAAAATTCAGCCGTTGCTGAACGCTGCGCGGTTTCGTCGCTTTCCAGCAACGCATCATCCATTATATGTTCACGGCTGATAATCTTGTCGTCTTTTTCTTGGTGCAGTTTACGCGGCAAGGTTACACGGACGGTGGTTCCCGCTCCTAAGCTGCTTTTAACGGTAAGTGTCCCTTCGTGCATTTCAACAAGGGATTTTGCAAGGGCCAGGCCCAAGCCAGACCCACTCCGTTTGATGCTTTTTTGAGGTTCGATTTGTTCGAACGGCCTGGCGATTCTTCGCAAATCCTTATCGGCGATTCCAATGCCGGTATCGGCAATGTTAATAACGATATGGCTTTCCTCAGCTTGCCCGCTAACGGTAATGGCGCCGCCGCGCGGCGTAAACTTTACGGCGTTAGACAGCAGGTTTAAGAATATTTGTTTGGCTGCCCGCTTATCGGCAGTGACGATCGGCAGAAGGGGCAGTTTGTTGTCAAGGCGCAGCCCTTCTTCAAAGGCGCGCGGCTCAATGATGCGCATGCAATCGAGAATAACTTGCTCCAGGGAAACGTCTTGCTTCTCAAGCGTGATCTTACCCACCTCGATTTTCGACATATC
>JAJFIM010000432.1 GCA_021774995.1 Alphaproteobacteria bacterium
CGTCTTGATCAGCAAGGGAAAACCCGCTGAATATCCGATGAAGGACCCAAAGGTGCCGGTGTAGAGCCAGCACATGATCCAGTTGTGACGGCGCGTGAAGATCACCGACTGATCGGAAAAGGACGCTTTCGCCGAGGCGATGTCATTCATGCCGAACCAGGCGGCAATTGTCGCGATCAGCAGAAACGGGACCCACACGAAGCCTGCATTTTGCAACCACAACAACTCGCCGGTATTTGTGGTCTGCGGCGCGCCGCCTATCGCCCCGAAGACGCTGGCCGTGATGGCCAAAGGCACAACGAATTGCATCACGCTGACGCCAAGGTTTCCGAGGCCCGCATTGAGCGCCAAAGCTTGGCCTTTCTGTTCTTTGGGAAAGAAGAAGCTGATATTGGCCATTGAAGAGGCAAAATTTCCGCCGCCCAGACCGCACAACAGAGCCAACACGAGAAAGATAAAATAAGGCGTTTCCGGATTTTGCACCGCATAGCCGATCCCGAAAGCCGGTATCAGCAGCGTCGCCGTGGTCAGCGTAGTCCACAGGCGGCCGCCGAATATTGGCACCATGAAGGAATAAAAGATGCGCAAAGTGGCGCCGGAAAGTCCGGGAAGCGCCGCCAACCAAAAGAGTTGATCCGTCGTATAGTTAAAACCAACCGAGGGAAGCTTGGCGACAACCACACTCCATACCAACCAGACCGAAAAGGCCAGGAGAAGCGCCGGAATCGAAATCCACAAATTGCGGTTGGCGATGCGTTTACCTTTTTCTTCCCAAAAAGTCTTGTCTTCCGGACGCCATTCTTCAAGAATCGGGCTGACGCGTTCTTCATGTTCTTTGGTGTGAATTTCCTGCATTTCAGGAAATTGAGGCAATTTATCAAGCTCAGTGCTCAACGCTTCGCGTTCCATCGTGCGTATGGTGAAATGCATCCACACCATGGCGACGACAACGATCCCGAAAAGAAGCATGAAACAGCTTGTCCAAACGCCGGTCAGGTCGTTCATAACGCCAAAACTGATCGGCAGAACAAACCCGCCCAGACCGCCAACCATGCCCACAAGTCCGCCGACCGAACCAACATGGTCCGGGTAATAGACAGGGATATGTTTGTAAACGGCCGCCTTGCCGAGGGACATAAAAAAGCCAAGCACGAAAATCGTTACGACGAAGGGCGCAAGACCCATTTGCGTTGAAAACGAGATAGGCCCTTCAATACCATGAATAGTATAGTCTGTATGCGGATATGAAAGCATGAAAGTACAAACCGCCGACACGCCAAATGTCCAATACATAATCCGGCGCGCGCCATATTTATCGGATAAGTGCCCGCCATAAGCGCGAAAGAGGCTGGCCGGCACCGCGTAAAAGGCGGCGAGCATGCCTGCGGTTTTAATATCGAGATTGTAAACCCCGATTAAATAGCGCGGCAGCCACAGCGCAAGCGCGACAAATGCCCCGAAAACAAAGAAATAATAGAGTGAAAAACGCCAAACCTGCAGCTTCTTTAATGGAGACAATTGCGCCAAGACGTCACGCGGCTTCTCACCCTTGTTTTTGCGCGAAAGGGTCGATGGATCTTCCTTGGCAAACAAGAAAAAAGCGATCGCCGTGGCGAACAGAATCAAAGCGTAAACTTGTGCTGTTTTTTCCCATCCGATTGCGACAAGGAGAAACGGGGCGCCAAAATTCGTTACCGCCGCGCCGACATTTCCCATGCCAAAAATTCCGAGCGCCGTGCCCTGATGGTCTCTGTCATACCATGTGGACGTATAGGAAATCCCGACGGCAAAGGAACCGCCAGCAAGTCCGACGCCAAGCGCCGCGAGGAGAAACATCGGATAGGTCGAAACTGTGGAAAGCAGGTATACGGCAAGAGAGGTGAGGAGCATCACCATAGTGAAAACGCGGCGCCCGCCGAATTGATCGCTCCAGATACCGAGAAAAATCCGGCTGAGCGATCCCGTCAAAACCGGTGTGGCGACAAGGATGCCGAACTGGGTTTCCGAAAGCCCGAGATCCTGTTTAATTTTGACGCCGATGATCGAAAAAATCGTCCACACGGCAAAGCAGACGGTGAATGAAAATGTGCTCGCCCCAAGTGCGCGCTTCTGTTGGCCTGGCGTTACGCCCATTAGATCGTCCATATTTTGCCTCATGCGCTGGTCAATTCGACTCAATTCATGGACACTCTCTATTGGAATGCAGCCTCAATAAATTGGGCGTTTCGTCACGCAGAAGCCGATTGACGTTTTGGCGTTCGCATTTGAAAGTTGCGCAGGAAGGCATGCCTACGACAAGAATTGCTCTTGACATTTATCAAGAGGCGCGTACAAAAATATCAATGCTATTGTGATAGCGCCCCATAAAAAGGAAGACGGGCTTGCGCAACCAAGACAGGCAAGTTGTTCGCGAACTTGACCTATTTCGCAACATGGACGAAGCACTTTTCGAGGGGCTTCTCAATGCCGCTTTTCTTCAACGGTTTCCCGAACGCGTCGTTTTGATCCAGGAAGGCGATCCGGCGGATTTCCTCTATATTGTCATTGGGGGGAGTGTGGAGCTTTTCGCGACTTTGGACCACCGTGAAACCACGCTGACCGTCCTGTCGCCAATCTCAACATTTATCCTCGCGGCCGTTTTGAAGGACGAGGTCTATTTGATGTCGGCGCGCACCCGTAACCCATCGCGCATCTTGATGATCCCGGCGCAGAATGTCCGCAAGGCGATGACGCAAGACGCTGCTTTCGCACGTTCGATCGTGAATGAGCTTGCGTCATGCTATCGGGGGGTCGTGCGCAACCAGAAAAATCTAAAGCTGCGCACCGGCGTTGAGCGCTTGGCAAGCTATTTGGCCCATCAACATGCGCGCCAGGGCGCCAATGGACGCCTGACCCTCCCCATTGACAAACGAACGCTGGCGTCGATGCTCGGGATGACGCCCGAGAATTTATCGCGCGCATTTGCGACTTTGCGCCAGACGGGCGTCACTGTGGAAGGCCCGGACATCATTGTTGATTCTGAAAAGGACTTATTTGACCTGGCGCGTTA
>JAJFIM010000433.1 GCA_021774995.1 Alphaproteobacteria bacterium
GCGGCGCTAAAGCCGCTTGCCTTGCCGAACACTACATAGCTCTCACCAGTATAGGTATCAGCGCCAAGCGCTCCAATGATAATATCGTCAAAACCGTCGCCGTTGACATCCCCGGCCGAGCTGACGGAAAAGCCGGATTTATCGCCAGAATCAATGCCATCAAGGCGAAAGCCGTTCGCGCCATCAAGCGTTGCGAGATCCAGGACGGTGCTAAACCCGCTTGCCTTGCCGAACACCACCTAGCTCTCGCCTACGAACAGAAGAGGCCCACCATGGCGGCCGTAAGGCGCTCCAATGATAATATCGTCAAAACCGTCGCCGTTGACATCCCCGGCTGAACTAACAGATCTGCCGGAGAAATCGCTAAAAGCGATGCCGTCGAGGCGGAAACCGTTCGTACCGTCAAGGGTGGAGAGATCCAGGGCGGTGCTAAACCCGCTTGCCTTGCCGAACACCACATAGCTCTCGCCCGCTTCAAGAAGTGCGCCTTGGCCGGCTCCAGGCGCTCCAATGATAATATCGTCAAAACCGTCACCGTTGACATCCCCGGCTGAGCTAACAGATCTGCCGGAGTAACTATATTGATCGATGCCGTTCAGACGAAACCCGTTCACGCCATCAAGCGTGGCGAGGTCAAATGTTGCTGCCGGCATGAAACTTTCCCCTTATCCCCAAGAGTGCTGTTAACTAATAGCACACTCTACCTCAAGTTGCCATCACACGGATTTGTGACTCTTTGGCGAATAGTTCTCAGTTTGGCGTCTTTTCCTACCGGTTTCACCCCTCGGCTTGGCGCGGCGCGCGTATATCGTGTATGACGAAGCTTAAGCGTGGGATTCAAAAGACGAGGGAAAATGACAAGCTCTGAGCAAACCGAAGCTTTTGCGCTCACCTCGTCCCGACAGTTTCCCAATTGGCTGGCCGAACAAAAGTGCTCTCTCGCCTTTACCACCTATCAGGCGGGCAAACTTTTTCTGATTGGGCTGAAACCCGAAGGTCGGCTATCAATTTTCGAGCGCACACTTGAGCGGTGCATGGGGTTGCATATCGCGGGTGCTGATTTGTGGGTCACATCGCTTCATCAAATCTGGCGCTTTCGCAATGTCGTGAAATCTGGTGAAGACTATCAGGGTCATGATCGTCTGTATGCGCCGCGCATGTCATGGGTGACGGGAGATTTGGACGTGCATGACATTGCGCTTGACGCCGAAGGCCGTCTGGTTTTTGTCAACACCCTGTTTTCCTGCCTCGCCACCCTGGATGAGAAGGCAAGCTTTCGCCCCCTTTGGCGGCCTTCCTTCATCAGCAAGCTGGCGGCGGAAGATCGCTGCCATTTGAACGGCCTGGCCATGAAGGATGGCAAGCCGGCTTATGTTACGGCGGTGTCTCGCAGCGATGTGGCGGATGGTTGGCGCGACCACCGGCAAGACGGCGGTGTGGCCATTGATGTGCAGTCAGGAGAGATCATCATGCAAGGCCTGTCCATGCCCCATTCGCCGCGGGTCTATCGCGGCAAGCTTTGGCTGCTCAATTCAGGCGCGGGAGAGTTCGGCGCGGTTGATCTGGATGCCGGCCGGTTTGAACCGGTCGCCTTCTGCCCGGGATATTTGCGGGGACTGAGTTTTATTGATCATTACGCCATCGTGGCGCACTCTCTGCCGCGGGTTAACAAGACCTTCAGCGGCCTAGGCCTTGACGCAGCGCTCGCCTCGAAAAATACTGCGCCCCGCTGCGGCCTCACGGTGATCGATCTTGAGACCGGCGATGCGGTTCACTGGGTGCGCATCGAAGGCATTGTCAACGAACTTTACGATGTTGCTGTGCTGCCGAAGGTAACGTCTCCCGCGCTGATCGGATTCAAATCCGACGAGATCCGGCGCGTCATCTCCGTCGGGGAATAAAAATAAACGGCGATCAATCTGAATGCCAGATTCGAGTGTTGTCGAAACCGAACTCGGTTACGGCCAAACCGAATACGGTCTCAGATCAAAACAAACCATACAGGATGTCACCGCACCCAATCAGACGGAGACATCTTATAGGGGATTACCTTCACCTCTCCCCAAACAGTGACTCTAACAAGGTGCGGCTCACCTATGACAAACCATGATCCAGAAACGCTCCAGAGCCTTGAGCCCCAACCGGGGGAACACGTGAAGAAATTCTTCTTCTTGCTTGAGGGTCAGCCTGGGTTTCGGTCCCGTCTTAGCTATGCGGATACCGAGTACTTCAATCTTTCAGCAAAGGATTCCCGAATCGCCAAAGCAAAGCGCAAGCGGCCAGTACCCTCAATTGAACAGATCCGACATGTCATCACGAGTCTTCCATCCAAGACAGTGATAGAAAAGAAGATGAAGTGCCGGTGCGCGGTGTAACAGGGCCATCACCGGCGATCTGCCCGATCTCCGGGATTCTGTTCTGCAGATGCTCATTCAACAGATCTGGGCCTTATGGGCAAGTAGCGCTGTGCTTGCTGACGTTCTCCCTGAAACGCGAAATTTATGTGGGGTAAAATGTGAGCTGCGTACATTGCAATATAAATAAATACAATGATATCAATAAGTTATGAGCTTGTCTGGCGGAGAGGAAGGGATTCGAACCCTCGATGGGCTATAAACCCATACTCCCTTAGCAGGGGAGCGCCTTCAGCCACTCGGCCACCTCTCCGGGACCGTGTATGGCGCAGAATCCGGGCTATTTCAAGCCAAATCTCGGGAATCCAAAAAGACCCACATTGCAGTCAAACGACGTGAACAGACGCGGAAC
>JAJFIM010000434.1 GCA_021774995.1 Alphaproteobacteria bacterium
GTTTGAAACTCTGCTTGATTCATGGCGCGCTTCAAGGTCCGTCCAAAATTGGCTTTGTATTTATTGGCGTCACGAATGGCGTCATATATTTTGACGCTTTTTTGAATGATGGGGGATGTGGGATGAATCAAATTGCCGCCATGATCAAATTCGCGGATACCGATTACGCCGTCAGGTTTTAAAACTCTGTGGATTTCATCAAGCGCCTGATCGGGGTGGGCAAGGTTTCCAAGAACCGCTGAAACAAACACGGCGTCAAAAGATTCATCTTCAAAGGGAATCGCCAGAACGCTCCCTTGTTGACAGACGAGATTTTTAACTCTGCGTTGGTTAGCTCTCTTGCGCGTGAGGTCCACTTGAGAGAGTTCTATATCCATGGCCACCATGGTTTCGGGCGCTACGAACTCGGCCAGTCCGACGCTGATGGAACCTGGACCGCACCCGCAATCAAGAAGTTTCATGCCCGGCGTCAGATAGGGAAGAAAGAATTGCGCATGATCCTCCGCATTGCGCACATCCATCCAATTTATAGAGGCGCTGCCGTATCCAAGAATATATGGCGCCCGTTCGTTCGAAGGCATGTCCGTGCATCTCATTTCTGTGGTTCAAATAAATAGGGCCCGGCTGTCAGTCAACCGGACCCTAAGGTATCAAGTGAAAACGGGATCAATTATATTGCATGATGACGCGGACGCCCCATCGCATAGGATCACCTTGATAGATGCCCCCGGCCAATTCATTGTTAAAATAATTGCGCCCTCCGCAATTGGTGCACTCGGCCTGAATGCGATAGCGCCCATCTTCGGTCTCGAAACCGGCCTGTGCGTTAATGAGCGCCAGATCTTTGCGCCCAGGGATGCCGCCAGACAAGATCCGCGCCGCTGGATTAGACGTGATGGTGTAATCACCGGTCCAGTTGATGTTGGCCGAAACGAAGGCGTCAACTTCATTCCCAACGGGACGGCTATATGTGCCCCCGGCTTGGAGATTCCAATTCGGCACCCGTTTTATGGGCGTGCTGAGGTCAATCCCCGCTGGGGCCCCTGGGAATATTTTTGTGTATTCCGCATCCATAAAGCCGACATTAAAGAAGGTATCCAACCCTTCAATGGGCGTGGCGCTGACTTCCAATTCGAATCCGCGTACGCGAACGTCTCCGCCATTGCCTAAGCCAAAAACCGGCCCCATTGGGGTGACGGCTATTTGCGTCGTGATCTGAGCATCAGAGTAATTCACCCAGAACGCTGCGAGGTTTACGCGTAAGCGGTTCTCGAGCCATTGCGTCTTGGCGCCTATTTCATAGGACCACACTGTCTCGGGAGCGAAGTTGACGAATTCGCCCGCAGCGCTAACACGGCTGTTCCAGCCACCGGATTTAAAACTGTTGACGGCCATGAAATACAGCATCATATCGTCTTGAACCTGCCATTCTACACCGGCCTTGGGGTTCAACTGGTACTCCGCCAACCTATCCGGGACGCCGCCCGCGATTACATCAGCAATCGTGAACGGTACGCCAAAAAGGGGAACCGTGGTGATTTGAGCTATCTTTTCCTCATATGTATACCGGCCCCCAGCAACGATTGTCACATTGGGTATGATTTCCCAGTCGAATTGAGCGAATCCGGCCCAGCTTGTGATATCGAAAACAAAATCGCGCGTAACGAGCGGCAGGCCTGAAAATATATCATTTGCGTTCTGAGAATTGTCTTCCTTGAGATAATAGACACCCCCGACAAAATCGAGATTCCGGCCCAGTAGAGAAGTCGAGCCGTCAATTTTCACCTCCTGCGTGAACACCTTTGCTTTGGTGTCCTGATCAATGAGGAACAGGCCAGGAACTGCAGCCAAATTAAGATCGAATAAAAGGTCCTGTTCGACTTTGCGGTAGCTGGTAATCGATTCCAATGTGAACGAACCGAGATCCCAGCTTAGATTGGCAATAACTCCATGGTCTTCAACTCTGTCGCCATAACCGGGTGTTGTTTGGAAGGGGTTAAAAACTTTGCGCAGGCTTGTCACGCTACTTGCAGGTAGGAATCCGGCGCCCCACCGCTTTGAATAGTCAACTGATACGTCAAGAGTGATGTCGTCAGTAGGTAAAAAGCGCACGGCAACGCGTCCGCCTTTAACATTTCGATCATTGGCTCTTTGACTGGTTGCTGTGTTGCGAACATAGCCATCATCCACCTGATAAAAAATACTGGTTTTCACAAAAAGTTTATCAGCAAGCGGAACATTCACGGTTCCCATAAGGTCGATTTGATCGAACCTGCCAAATCTCGTGTTAAGTTTAGCGGAAAACTGGTCACTGGGTTTTTTCGTGATGATTTTGATGGCGCCGCCGGTTGTGTTGCGGCCATAAAGAGTGCCTTGCGGTCCGCGCAAGACCTCAACGCGTTCTATGTCCAAGAAGGCAACATTATTGCTGATCTGCCGTGGCAGGAGAGCGTCATCTATATATGTAGCAACCGGTGGTTCAAAGGAAACTAGACTATCGTCACTGCCGACGCCGCGCATGAAATAGGCCGCAGCGCCAAATTGTCCAACATTGGTTTCGCCAATTAAATTGGGCGTGTTTTGAATCAGATCTATAGCCGAGTAAATTTGTCTCAATTCCAACTCGGCGGCAGTGAATGCGTTAACGGCGACCGGCACAGTCTGAAGGTTCTCAGCACGCCTTTGCGCCGTGACTACTATTTCATTCAATGCGGCGCTGGCCGGCGCGATGCCGGCGCAGATGGCGCTTGTTGCCAGCAAGGCTCCAAAAATTGACCGCTTATAATGACCGTTTATCATGAAATTTCCCCTCTATTATATCTTGACTCGCTTCCAAGCCGTGCGGCGGCGACTCCACACGTCATGTGCATATGACAATTATCAACAAATATAATTTGCTATCTATAGAATATTAAACAAATATCATTTGTTGTTGCGCAATTATCACAGGAGCGATGGGGTGGCTGATATAGGAAAAAGCCTTGAGCTACGGCAACTTCGCCATTTTCGCGCGGTCTATGAAGCTAGGGGATATGTCAAAGCGGCTGAGAAGCTGGAGCTCACGCAGCAAGCCGTCAGCGCCAGTATATCAAAGTTGGAGGCCTCTCTTGGGGCGAAACTCTTCCGTCGAGACTGCAAAGGTGCTGTTCTGACTGATGCGGGTCAGGCATTGCTCAAGCGCGCACGCATTATTCTGTCGGATGTGCGGGCGGCCGTTGAAGATATCGACGCGCTCAGCAGCGGGCATGAAGGGGAAGCTCATATCGGAGTAGCGGGAGATCCATCTGGGGGTGTGGTTCCGCGCGCTCTGTATGAAATTTTTCAGAAGCACCCTCGGATCACAGTGTCGATTGCCGCCGGCTTCAGCCAGGATTTAAAAAGAGATTTATTGGAAGGAAAACTGGATGGCGTGGTGGCCGCGCCTGATCAAGAGTGGCGCTCGGATCGCGATCTTATAATCGAAGAGTTATACACAACGAAACTTTATATCGTTTGCTCGGCTAAACATCCTCTTGCGAACCGCAAAAGCGTGACGTTGGAGAATTTGCAAAACTATCCCTGGGTCTTTCCCCGCCACCCTGCTCTCAATCACCAGACGGTGACATCAATTTATCTGGAAGAGGGACTCGCCCCTCCTGCAAAGTTTATTTTTTGCGATAACATCAATGCAGGTCAGGCGCTCATAGTTTTAGGGGAATACGTCATTCCAGGTTATGTGCAACTCAACGAGATGCTATTGGAACACAACATATTGACCATCTTACCTATCGATGTCGATTTTGGAGTCCGATCAGCCTACTTAGCATATCGGCGCAATGCAGTGCTCAATAAGGCAACGTTGACTTTATTTGATTATTTACGCGACGCGGCAAAAATTGTTCGCGATAAGCCTGGTTATTATGATTCCACCCCTGTAATTGACAATGCATGATGCGTGTTTGGCGCGCTCTTAATATTGTGGAGAGAGTGACTGCCTTTTACCAATCGCCCGTTCCATGCTTAAGTATGCGCGCTTGAGTGAATAACGGTCGGCCAAGTCTTTGTGTATTCGTGTAGGCAGCTTTGCTAAGCTCTGGGATAAGCCATTGAAATTACATAACCATCTGCTCTGTGTAGCGCCGATGATGGACTGGACGGATGTTCATGAGCGGACTTTTTTGCGCCTCTTCACGCGCCATGCTCTGCTCTACACCGAAATGGTCACCACCGGCGCCGTGCTTCATGGAGACCGCCAACGCCTCATTGGTTTTGGGGCGCGCGAACAACCCGTGGCGTTGCAGTTAGGGGGCGCCGAGCCGGACAGCCTGGCCAAAGCCGCCCGTATTGGTGCTGACTTTGGCTATGATGAAATCAATTTGAATGCAGGCTGTCCCTCTGACCGGGTTCAGTCAGGCCGCTTTGGGGCGTGCCTGATGGCTGAGCCGGATCTGGTGGCTGAGTGCGTGGCGGCTATGCGCGCGGCGACTAACCTGCCGGTCACCGTGAAATGCCGCATAGGTATTGACGATCAAGATCCGGAACAC
>JAJFIM010000435.1 GCA_021774995.1 Alphaproteobacteria bacterium
TCAAACTTGAGTCTTCTGTAACTGCTGATCTTGATTCCTATGTATATATCCATACAACCGGAATATGGGCCGTAATCGGATCATTAGCTGTGCCTTTATTTTCCATATCCGTGCCTCTATTTATTCTGATGGGGGCAAGGAAATTTGGAGTGTATGTTTTGTTGAGTGAGTTGAATTTTCAGATGGCCGCCGCACCAGATTTATTGATGAGAGCTTTGAGGCGCTACGAAAAGAAAAAAGGAACGATTGCACTTCAAAATATAAACGTTGATGACTTTGCCATATTTTATTTGCGTGCTGTGAATAAGTTGTTTTTGGTACCGGGTATAATTCTATTGGCAATCACTCTCTTTTTTGCAAGATATGATATGGCGCAATATGTTTTAATCACACCGGATTTTGTTGAGTACGTTGAATATTGGTCAAAAGAACAGCGCCGAAAACAACTTTCTTCTGTTGAAAAAATAGCTCTTGGATGCACAACAACAAGTACGGATGATCCACCAAAATTGTACTATGTGCTTTACGTTGATGGCAAAAAAATAGGCAATCTCTTTCATGATAATAACGCCTTAAGCAAGCTCAATGTCATCGAAGCTATCGACGCGCAATTGATTGAAAGAAGAACGAAGTTTGAACCAGATACATGGAGGGGCAAGCCGCGCCTAGATTCAAATTGCTACCGGAGACTGAGTCGAGAATACGGCACAAGCACAGCCGACCGAATTGCGGATATCATTCATCTTGAAGAGATAGAGACTTATTAAATTGCATTCTGCTGGATTGAAGTGCTGTAAATATCACAGCCCATCACCTGGATTTCCTTCGGCGGTCATCCCGCCCACACCCCTGTCATCCCGCACTTGATGCGGGATCCAGCGCAATCCTGTTCAAGGATTGCAATAAATATTCTGCGCTAAACTGTGCTGGTTGCCCGGGTCTTATGGATTCCCGCGTGCGCGGGAATGACAAATGGCGGCGTATGCAAAATTTATTAAACCGCGCCCTTGCTACTTATCGATCTTGCTGATTTTGGCGCCTTCGAACGACAAATTATACATCAGGCCTTTGTTTGAGATGATGAAGCCGAGGACGGGGTTGTCGATGGTGTGGGTGTCTATTTCGCCGCCTGCGCCCAGCGTCACCACGGCGATGCTGGCGTCAACGCCGGCTTCCCAGCCATTGCTGTTGCGGAATTTTTGCAGAACGTCCTGGTTCATGAACAGGATCAATTCGGTTTTAACTTGCGCGCCTATTTGCCAGCCGATCGATCCGGACGTCAGGGAGTAATATTCGATGTTTTGGCCATTCATGCGCAGCGCGCCTTGCCCGTGCTCGCCGCCAATGCCAAAGCCCGCTTTCACTATTTTGGGAAAAATAAGAACGCCGGCTGCTGACGCGATGAGTTCATCTCCCCCGCGCACCTCTTCATTAAACCGCACCAAGGCGTCAGCGACGCGGCGATCAATCTTTTCTTTTGAGGCGGCTTGCGCCGCAGGCGCGAGGAGGGCGGAACAGACAACAAATACCAGGGGGGCAATCCAGCGCATGTCGGGTCTCCTTTTAAAGGGGGGCTATTTTCCCCATCTTTGGCTTAAGAGTTCGTTTACATTTAGCCAGATTATCACGCACTGCGCGTAAAAGTTAGTCCAGCGCGGCGACTTCAAAGTGAAAACTGTCATATTGCGTCGTTCCGCCGCCATTTTGGAGAAAGAGCGTATAGGCGCCGTCTTCCAGGGCGCTGCTCCCAGCCCAGGGAAGGGAGGAGATAGCGTAGGTTTTCATAATCGGATTTCCCATTTCTGAGTTTTTCACGAGATGAAGTTGGAGGTCGACGGGGCCGCTGCACCCTTTGACAGCCATGGCGACGTTTGCCTGATCGATCAATGCGGCTTCTTCCTCCGGACCGGCAATGCTTGGCATTTGAAAACAGAGGCGAAAAGATGGCCGCGGTGCGGTCGTCTCGGCGGTGGGCTGCCGGGGAGACGCGTTGACGGGGTAGAGTATGCCGGATTCTTCGGCTTTGCCCGCACCCGGCATGATCAGCGCCAATATGCTAAGTCCCAATGCGATGAGTGTTTTGATGATGCGCGCCATGGGTGGCCCCCTTTTTGAAGTTGTTGGTTGTCATTGAGGGCAGGCTATGATGATCGGCCTGAGAAGACTGTGATGGGCGTCACAAAAGATCAGTTTTTTTGCATGGATTTTTGCGCACGGACGGTGGCGGGGTGCAAGGGAATCTGGGCGCGGCGCTAAAGACCATGCTGGATAAGTCCTGGTCAAGCTGCGCACGGGGCGAAAAAGACGACGCGCCCCCCTTGAACGGCGTCACGCTGTTATTACTTAAATATCCATCTCCACAAATCTACCGAACTGAACATGACGCACAGGGGCGCGCCATACGCCTCCGCTATCTGTGCGCGTTCACGAAAGCTGAAAGCCTTTAACAATTGAATCAGAAAAACACCAAAGCGAAAGTGACAAAGCCACCACAGGGCCGCGCAAAGAGGGGCGGCAAAAGAAAACCTGTTCTTTCGTTAACGTCACGGCAATGGGAAGAAATAGGCAAGCGTTATATCAGCGGCACTCAAACGCTTGAAGAGATAGCCGCTGAATTTGGAATCACGCGGCACAGAATTACCCGCCACGCCAAACAAAGAGGGTGGCTGCGCGACGAAGAAGGCCGCCGCCTGAATGAAGCGCGTCGAGACGAAGTTCACGCGCATGTGCAATTGGCGGCCCGTCTGGTGAAGGTGTTTGAACGTCAAATCAAAAAGACGGAAGAATATCTCGATGCGGTGAATGAGGATGCGCCCTCGCTCAGCGTCGCCGAACGGGAACGCGATGCGCGCACATTGGCCTCGCTCGCCCGCACACTCAAGCAATTGGAAGATCTCAGGCGTCTGCCCGATTTGGCCGCCGACGCGCAAGACCCCCTAAAGGAGCAGGACAGTCATGGCGATGACATGCGCGCGCAGCTTCAACGCCGCCTTGATCAACTCGCTGAAGCCGACGATCAAAACAAGATTTCTTCAGAGTCTGACGCGTGACGAACTGACCCACCTGATAAGCGATTGGGCGTTTTGGGCGCGGGCGGATCAACTGGCGCCGCCCGGCGATTGGGTGACCTGGATCATTTTAGGGGGGCGGGGTGCGGGCAAAACCCGCGCGGGCGCCGAATGGGTGCGGGCGCATGTGGAGGGGCAAGGCCTGGCTGGCGGCGCCCCAAGGCCGCATGTGGCGCTTATCGGGGAGACTTATAGCAATGTGCGCGACGTGATGGTGGAAGGGCCGTCGGGCCTGCTGGCTATCGCGCCCGGCGACCGGCGACCGCGTCACGAACCGTCGCGGCGGCGCCTGACATGGCCCAATGGCGCTGTGGCGTCATATTTCTCATCGGAAGACCCGGACGGTCTGCGCGGGCCGCAATTCACGGCCGCATGGGCGGATGAATTCGCCAAATGGCAAAACATACAAGCGACGTGGGACAATCTTCAATTCGCTTTGCGGCTAGGCAAGCGGCCGCAACAAGTGGTGACCACCACGCCCCGGCCCATCAAACAACTCAAAGGCTTGATGGCCAGGCCGGGAAGCGTGGCGACGCGCGCCAGCACCTACGCCAACCGGGCCAATCTGGCGGCGGGTTTTTTCAGCGCCATCATCGCGCAATATGAAGGCACGCGGCTGGGGCGCCAGGAATTGAACGCAGAGATTTTGGAAGACAATCCCAACGCGCTTTGGCAGAGGGGCGTGTTTGAAGCGAACCGCATATGGGATGCGCCGGAACTGGTCCGCGT
>JAJFIM010000436.1 GCA_021774995.1 Alphaproteobacteria bacterium
GCCATTACGGGTTCGTGGCGCATGCACTGGTGGGTGATGACAGGAACAATTCTCGCACTCACTCTTTTGGCAATGTTGTTTGTGAGAGAAAAGACAGATGAGACGGTCGATGCGCATGAAGACGCCGAGCACGAAGAAGAAAAAGTTTCTCCGCGCGTTTTTAAAACGAAAGTCGATTGGAGTTTTTATGAGGCTGTGCGCACGTCGCAATTCTATGTCATTGTAACCGCGTTAACGATGACCATGTTTGTCGGCCTCACGGTCAACTCTTGGGCCGTGACGCATATGGGGACATTGGGCGTTTCCAGCGCGATCGCCGCGGGCGCGTTGAGCGCCCATGCTGCGGTTAATTCTTTTTCACGCGCCCTGGGCGGGGCGATGTCAACGCGCCTTGATCCTAAATGGTTGCTTGTTGCGGCCCTGGTATCAGAAGTCATGGGGTCGTTAGCGCTTGTGGCCGCAGATAATCCGTTTACCATAGCTTTGTTTGCGCTTGGCGAAGGTTTTGGTTTTGGCATGTGTCTGTTCGCCACAACCATTCTGATGGTGAATTATTTCGGAAAAACGGATACGCCCATCCTGCTGGGGACGATGCACACGGTCACTACCCTGGCAATGATCGGGCCCGTCATGGGCGGGTTCATCGCCGATAAGTTTGGGAGTTTCGCAATTGTATTTCAGGGCTATGCCGTCATTCTACTCTTGATTATCGTGGCGGCTTTTTTAATGCGTCCGCCAACAAAAAAGAGCGTCTAACAAAACAACTTCAAGCGAGCTGTCTGTATTTACCGGCATGGAATATTATTGGATCTGCGGACCGGTAGTCCATTTCGACCACGCGCCCCACCAAAATCACGTGATCGCCGCCGTCATAACGATGTTCGGTTTTGCATTGAAAGCGGGCACAGTACTCATCGAGCAAAGGCAGCATGTTGATGCCCTCATCATAGTCAATGCCTTCAAATTTATTCGGCTTGTCGCCGGAAAAATGCTGTGAGGCGTTTTGTTGGTCATGTTGCAAGATGTGTACGGCGTAATGATCGGCTGCAATAAAATCCTCCGCGATGTCGTGCGCGCGATTGACGCTCCAGAGAACCAAAGGCGGGTCCAGGGAGACAGACGCAAAACTGTTCGCGGTCAACGCGATGGGAGCGCCTTTGCGGTCCGTTGCCGTGACCACGGTTATGCCGGTCGCAAAAGCGCCCAGGGCGTTGCGGAATTCTCTGGCGTCTATGTCGCTCATACTGTTTAATTCCTCAGCGTTAAAAGTACTTGCCTATGGCGCGCCTTACTGCATCATAAGCAAGTGCGCGTGCGCGCTCGTTAAAGACTCGATGACGAGCGCAAGTATATGGTTTTAAAAAGAATTATGCAAAATCATTGATGAATGATTATAATTTAGACTGAGGCTGACGGCTAAGTGTTGGTCAGACTTCCCTTCAGGTTTGCGAGGAGACTATTCGATGACTGACTCTGAAAGAAAATATCAAGTCCATCCCGAAAAACAGCGCTGGACCCATCTTGCGTTGCACGTCAACGATATTGACGCCTCTGTCGCATGGTATTTGAAGCACACCCATTTTAAAATTCTGGACCGAAGGGAAGATGAAGATTCCCGCGCCGCCTGGCTGGGGGACAGCTCGCTGGTGCATGATCCTTTTATATTGGTGCTCGCCCAGTTTCTTGAAGGCAAGGACCCCTTCGCGCCGGTGGAGCACCCCATTCTTGCTCCATTCAATCATATTGGTATTGAGGTCACCGAGCGCCACATGATTGACGACATTGCCGCTGCGGCGAAGGAAGAGGGATGCCTTGCGCTTGGTCCCATGGAACGGCCCGCGCCCGTCGGTTATATCTGTTTCATCAAAGACCCCGATGGCAACACGATTGAATTTTCATTCGACCAGGGCGTTTATGAAAAGGCAAAAGAAGTCTGGGGCGGCAATGCCGCTTCGTGAGGGCGCGTTGATGCTTACTGTGCATCTTCATACATTTTATGCATTTTCATTTGATGGTGTTCGCCCACTGTGATTGGTTCGTATCTTGGCGGATTGTCAGCGTCTTGGCATGATGGAAGGCATTCGACGAGCGCATCTTGATTGGGCGTGTGGAAGAAGACAGCGGACTGTCGGCGCGTGGGTTGATCTGCCGAGGTTTCGGGATTTGCCACTCTGTGTAACGTGGAAGTCCATCGGTCATTCGTCCATCTGGCCATCATGTCGCCTATGTTAATGACGAATGCATCGGCGGGCACATCCAGGTCCATCCATTTATTCGCATTTGTTTGAACCTGCAGACCGCCTGGTATTGCCCAGTCCGTGTGGACGATGGTCAGGCTGCCAAAATCCGTGTGTTCCCCGCCCCGCAACTGCCCCTGTTTTGGTTTTTTCAGGGGTGCGGGATAATTAAAAAGTGCGAGATTACTCGCATGGCGTGACAGCATCGGTTCGAAAAAATCGATCGGCAATACCAATGCAACAGCAAAAATCTGCATGATCCGGGCTCCCAGCGCGGACATGGCGTAATAATAAGATGTCCAAACCTGATGGAACGCTTCAATTTCAACCGGGTAATCGATCTGATAGCCTAGGTCTTTGACCGCTTCACTCCGAAAAAAACTGTCTCCGGTTTCGATGTCTGGCCGACAAGAGGCGAAGGCCTCGCGCAAATCGGGCGGCGTGTTTTGCTCGTCCAGGCTATAAGCCAGGCTAGACGATTCCATGGGGTTGTAACCATAGTAAGAATCCGCTTGCGCTGCATATTTAAGCTTTACGCTTTCGGGCAAATCAAAGAAACGCCGTCCCACCTCATCAAATTCATTAGTTATTTTCGAAGTAAGGCCATGACCCGCGATCACAAGAAAACCGATCTCGCGACAGGCGCGATCAACATCACGCGCGATAGCGCGGCTCGCATCATCAATTTGCGCGCTAAAACCTGATATATCGAGTATGGGAATCGGTTGAGGACTCATTGGGCCATCCTTCTCACAGCATGGGAAATTTTGCCTTATCGGGAAGGCCTGAACGCGCGGTGATGGATTCGCCCATGGCTTGCGCTTCAGCCCACAGCCGGTCTTCGTCCAATGTGATGCAGTGTCCATCTTCAACAACCACTGCGCCGTCGACAATCACGGTGTGTACGCCGCGCCCATCCGCCGACCAGACCAATTGGTTTATGACATTCAGCAAAGGGCGCCATTCCGGTCTGTCCGTATCGTGTAGAACAATATCGGCTTTTTTGCCAACTTCCAGAGATCCGATCTGATCTTCCAGCAAGAGAGTCCGCGCGCCGCCCAGTGTCGCCATCTCAAAAGCGGTCTCGGCGGGGAACATCTGCGGGTCCGTGCGGGCGTCTTTAAAGAGCCCGGCGACCAGATACGTGGCGCGCATCAAGTCGGAATAATTGGACGCATTGTTGCCGTCAGTGCCGATTGAAACATTGACGCCTTTTTCGACCATTTCCGGAAATTTGCCGACTTGCGTTATGCCGTAACTCACTTTCAGCGCCGTTGTGGGACAATGCGCCACGCTAACGCCCGCATCGGCCATCAAGTCGATTTCCCGGTCATCAACGCGCACGCAATGGGTAATGGCGACATTCTTGTCCAGCACCCCGATCTCGGCCAAATGCGCCATGGGGCGTTGGCCAAATTCCTCGATAAAGCCGTCCGGGTCCAGCATGGCCGGGGACATATGGAAACTCATGCCCACGCCGTTCTCGTCGGCCAGAGATTTGGCGGCGCGCCACAAAGGATCGCTGCATGTGGTGTGGCCGACCAGAGTGCTCCAGGCGCAAATCCGTCCATTGGCGTGGCTTTTATGGCGCTCCAATTGCCCTTGAAGGTGGCTGATTGCAAGGTCGGTAGACTGTCTGTAAACGGAGGGTTCTGGCGGCAGGTCCCAAACCCAACTGCCGACGCGGCCGCGTATGCCAACTTCAACCAGCCCTTCCACAACCTCGTCAAGGAACCGGATGGTGCCCCCTTCCAGAAATGAAGTCGTTCCGGAACGCAACATTTCAACGGCCGCCAGTTGGCCGGAGAGCTTTTCTTCCCGGGCGTCAAAGACGGCATAGAGCGGGCAAAGCCATTCGAAGACATTTTCCATGAACGGCGTGTCATCGGGCACATAGCCGCGCGTTAAGGGTTCGCCGGTAATGTGAATATGACTGTTGACCATACCGGGGGTAACGACGAAACGATCGCCCCCGATGCGCCGCGCTGGCGCATAGCGCTTTTCAAGGTCCGCCGCTTTGCCTATATCGACGATGGCGTCGCCGCGCACGGCAACGGCGCCGCGA